>JAQGHS010000034.1 GCA_028291605.1 Planctomycetaceae bacterium
TTCAGGTGAGCCAGTCGGCGTAGACACCCGGATTCTTCGTCGTAGGATGGGCATTCTTGCCCGTCTCCTTTTATGTTGCGAGTGCGATTGTCAGGCAAATGTCGCGGATTACCGCGAAGACGGGCAAGAGTGCCCATCCTACAGGGGATAGATACAAAAACGCGATTTCACGTCGTCCCGCCGGCGAATTTCCCCATCTTCACTTTTTCGCGACAGGTTTTCGCTGTCGCGACTCTACTCATATTAGTACGTAATTACTTCTCATTTCGGGGCTGATCGCCGATGACCGTCTTTCAGGACTTAGATCGTGACCTGCTGCAGAAACTGCTCCTCGGCGAATTGCCTAGCGCCGAGGTTGAGCGTTTGGCGGCCCAATATGCCGATGACGATCGGCTGGCTGAACTGGGGGAGTCGCTCGTTGCGCACGACGAAACACTGGTAGATTTGCTGCACAATCGCGAAACCGTAGTGGATGTCGATGGCGAGCGCCTCGTCGAGCGTTTGCTGGTGCGATTGAGGTCTGATCATTCCGGATCGCCAAAAGACAATTCGACTGAAGCGTTCAATGATGCTGGTGTAACGGAGCGGAATCCACTCCACGTACCAGTGTCCCTGCCCGGCTGTCTGGAGTTTTACCGGCCAGTCAAGGTGTTGGGTCAGGGGGGCATGGGGACGGTCTATCTGGCCGAGGACACCCGGCTGGGGCGGAACGTCGCCATCAAGACGTTGCGTCCTGAGCTGGCGGTCAACGCTCAGGCCAAAGAGCGATTCTTGCGTGAGGCCCGCCTGGCGGCCATGCTGGAGCACGATCACATCGTTCCGATTTATTCTGTGGGAGAGGCAGACGGGACTCCGTTTCTGGCGATGCCGCTCCTGAAAGGCGAGCCGCTAAATGCCTTAATTCAACGGACGAATGGGCCGTTGCCGGTGCCGACTGCGGTTCGGCTGGCGCGCGAGGTGGCTCTGGGATTGGCCGCGGCTCACGAGCGTGGATTGATCCATCGCGACATCAAGCCGGGCAACATCTGGCTCGAAGCACCCACTGGCCGCGTGAAGATCCTGGATTTTGGCCTGGCTAAGGCGGCAGAGGTGGCCAGTGAAGGGATGTCGGAATTGAATCTGACGGCGACGGGAGCGATCGTCGGTACGCCGGCCTACATGGCTCCGGAACAGGCGAACGGAGATCCTGTCGATTGCCGCGCCGATCTCTTCAGCCTGGGTTGTATCCTGTATGAAATGCTGTCGGGTCAGCGAGCGTTTTCGGGCGCGACGACCTTCTCGATTTTGATGAGTCTCGCCAGCCAGATCCCGATTGCGCCCGACAAACTGAGTCCCCAATGCCCGCCCGCGCTCTCGCGGTTAGTGATGCAATTGCTGGAGAAGGATCCCGCGAAACGACCGGTATCGGCTACGGCTGTCATTCAGGCATTGGATCACTTAGATTCGGCCTCCGCCGTCGCTCTGACCGATCCGCTGCCGGTCATACTGCCTCAGCCGGAGCCACAGGCTGTGGGATGGGCCGCTCGTGCGTCGCTATTAGCGCAGACCCGTCCCAGCAGGCTGCGCAGCGATGTTGCTGTCATCGCGGCCGCTTGCCTGCTGGCCTGCATCGGTGTCGCCATTGTCTTCGGCGGACAGATTGTCCGCGTGATTACCAATACTGGCGAACTCATGGTTGAGATCGATGATCCGACGGTCGAAGTCCGCATCATCCAGAATGGCCTGATCGTGCGTGACACGACCAACGCCCGTGAATTTGAGCTGACGGCGGTTGATGGCAAGGTCGAAGTGCTGGAAAAGAACGGGATCAAGCTGGCGACGAAGAAGTTCCAACTGACTCGAGGTGGGACCGCGAGGGTCAGCGTGTCAGCGCCTGAACTCGCTGCAGCGCGACAGGCCAGCAGCAAGACGCAAGTCGCCGCGCATGAAGTCGAACCAGCGCCAATCACCCCGCCGTCCGCGCAGCCACTGGCGGACAAGGCGAATCCATTCGTCCTGGTCCAATCAAGTGGACAGAGTCGCGAAGAATTCGGCAGCTTCGATGGTGTACTGGGCGCATTGAGTGACGGCGATGTGATCGAGGTCCACGGCAATGGCCCGTTCACCCTGGGCGCGATCATACTGCGAGGTAAAGGTCTGCGCCTGCGAGCGGCAGCCGGTTATCGACCGCAATTCGTGATGAGCAATAACGTCTCGTCCTATCACTGGATTGAGGTGGAAAACGGAGTGCTGGATGTCGACGGTTGCGATTTTCGCTGTGGCATTGGGCTGGCTTACCAGTGCTTCCGCGGCAATGGCCCGGTTTGGGAGTTTCGCAATTGCCGGTTCTTGGGGGCGGATGTGGGGCTGTTCAACTATGACGGGCCGAAATTTCGCATCGTCGACTGCCTGATCTCCGGCTTCACACCCCCCGGGTACGAAGGGTTCGGCCCCGGATCGGCGACCAGCAAACTCGAAATGATCAATACCATTGTGCGGACGCACGGCTACCACCTGTTGCAGGTTCCGAGCGATGGAAATTCCAAGGGCGACTGGACGATTCATCTCCAACACAACACGCTGTACGTGAATGGCGGACTGACGCTGCACTTGGGCCGAAAACAATTCGGCAAGGCGAGGATTGCAGCGTCTGAAAATCTCTTCAATGTCACGGGTGTCGCGAACAATCTGTTCCTGAAGGAAATCGGTGGGTGGCAAGGCCACGACAATCTGTATGTTGGCCGGCAGGCGATCTTTACTTTCCTCAAAGGGGCGAAGGACCCTGTCGTCGGTCTCAAAGCCTGGGCTGACTTCTGGGGCGCCGACGAGCAAGGGGGCCGGGAAGCGGAATGGACCCACTATGCCTGGGACGAGGTTCGCCGCCAGGGACACGATCCACAACGTGTCATTCAGGTGTTGAGTCCCATCACTGCGGCACTCGCCAGTCAACACGGGGCGGCCATGAAAGATCTCGGTCCGGACTGGGCCCTGGTCGGTCCCGGTGACGCCTACGTGCGAGCCCTGGAAGCGGCGGGAAAAAAGATCGCCCGTGATCAGTTGCGTCCCGAACCTCTCGCTGATGGACCGTTCGTGCTGATCCACGAGGACCAGATTGTCCGCGGCTTTACGAATATCGGCGACGCTGTCGCCGCCGCGGCGAGTGGCGATGTGGTCGAGATCCGCACGGATGAACCGTTCGGCAGGTGCCCGCTCAAGGGTGACAAGCCTCGTCAATTAACGGTTCGAGCGGCACCCGGCTATCGGCCCGTTTCCGACGACGGATTCGACTTTGCGTCCAAGAATCTCTCGCTGGCGATTGAAGGACTGCACTTCAGCAAATTTCCACTGGGAGCTGGACTAGGTGGGGATTCAACAGAAGGTACGGTTCAAAACAGCATTGCTCGTGTGGCGAATTGCTCGTTCGCCAGCCGATCAGATTTCGCTCAGTTTGCCGGCCGCTTGCCTCGAAACGGAATCAATGGGCCACGCTTTGAGGCGGCGGACGGCAAACCAGGTGAGATCGTCAACTGCCTGATACCGGGCATGGTGTCGACGACCTTACCGGCGGGCGGAAAGTTGCTGCTGCGGAACTCGGTCGTGGGCAACATTCAGATCTATGCGTCCTCCTCCGGCCAGCGGGCATTGGAACTGGATCGCTGTGTTCTCTGGAATCCCTGCGGCGACTTGAGTGCCATCAGACTGAATGCTACTGATCCCCAAAAGACTAAAGCCGATGTCGTCGTCACGGCGCGTCACACGCTGTTTGAAGCCGGTTCCCGATTCATCCAGACCCAAGAGGGAATTCGCGTTGGCGGCTGGACGGGTGCGGGCAATCTGTATCGCGTCGGTCATCGGCCTTGGATCACGGTGCTGGGCAGGCCAGTCAACATTGGGTTGACCGACTGGAAGCTGCGCTGGAAAAGCGACGCCGATTCCGTCGAGGCTGATCCCGTCGACTACGACCCGCAGCAATGGCGTTTACTCCCCAGCAGTCCAGGTTATCAGGCCGGTCCGAATGGTCAAGATCTGGGCGCTGACGTCAACCGCATCGGGACGATTCAGCACCAGAATTGACGCTCCATATTTTTTTAGTCTTTGAATATTGCAGACATGTGCCGGTTAAGTGATTCGCAACCAGAGAGATTCTTAAGGGCCGACCAATGATTGATCTTTTTGTTCGATGGCTGGCGAAACAACGTCACGAGAAGTCTTGGCGAAACGGGCGCCGGCGCCGGCAGTCCATCAAGTTGAAGCAGCAGGTCGAGCCTCTCGAGTTACGACTGGTTTTATCCGAAGATGATTTTCCGATTCGGTCAAACTCTGGCAGCGGGCTCGCACATAGTGTCACCATTTATTCAGACCTGACGGGAGACGGACTCACGCCCGACGATGTCCCAGTTCCATTCACCATTCAAGTGTTCAAACAGCTTTTTTTTCACGCTGGTGATAGTACCCCCATATATGGTCCGATTGACGGAGAAGATGAAGAAACCGGTGTATATGGCACTTTTGAGATGCCCAACGGAGGTCTGCTCGGTGCTAGCCATACGATTGTTTATTGGCAAGACCGGAACTTGAACGGGCTATTGGATCCTTGGGATGGGGACCCGGCCATAAGACCTGAGATATTATATACGAAATCCACCTCCGAATTCGCTGGCCTGGGGGCTGGCGGCGAACCCACGGCCAATTTTCCTGCCGATCAAACATGGGTCCTCTCGGATTCTCAATATGATGCCGACGGCAATCAACGCGTCGCCTATGTTCGCCAATATACAGTTCATGGGACTGTCTATGAGGATCTCAACGCCAATGGAGCGCGCGATGCTGGAGAGCCGGGCATCCAGACCGCGGTCTTTTCGGACTGGAATCGGAACGGCATCTGGGACGAGCCAGATCGAAGCTTCGTTGAACCTAACACAAATAAAGTCGTTGACGCCAATGGCTTCACGAACTTGGATGGCACGTTTGACGCGAAGATCTTCGGAACAGGAAAGATTGGTGTCGGTTACCCCGACGGCCTATCGCTGACAACTATCCAGGGACTGGGGCTGTATTCCGCACCGGGTTTTGACCAGCCAGATAGTGATTTGGGCAACATGGTGTTCGGCGTCTTTCGTCAGGGGCAAGTTCAAGGTCGCGTCTTCAGTGATCCGGACGGCGATGGGGTCTGGCACCCGGCTCGCGGTGAGGAAGCCCTTCCCGGTATCACTGTCACGGTGAAACAAAACGGAAAGACGTATACCACGGTCAGTGGTCTCGATGGGTACTTCGCCGTGTACGTCGGCCCTGGCGCTTATCAGGTCTCGCAAGACTTGTCGGGGCTGGGAGTCACCCAGACGGTTCCGACGGATCCCAACGGTTACACCGGCACGTTCACGGCGAGCGGGCAAGTCAGCCAGCTGTACCAATTCGGCCGTGTGCAGGGGCAAGACGTGGCCATCAGCGCAGCCACGCGTAAAGATGCGAAAGGGGTCGATTTCACCTGGCAGAGCACCAGTGATGTTGGATCATTCGAAGTTCAGCTGTTTCAATCGACAGACTTGGTCTGGGATCACAATGACCTCCCGCTTGAAACGCCACTCACAATCAGACCGAGCGCGGCAGGAGGGACGGGACTGGGACGGGTCACCTTTACAGCCGATTATACTCACAATTCGATTCGCCCCTATCTGATCGCGGTGGCCGATCCCGGAAAGAAGATTGGCGAAACAAATGAGCAGAACAACGCGTTTGTGGTGCAGCGCATCATTGATTTGTCGCCGCTCCAAGTGACGGGCGACTTCACTTACGATGCGCCGAATGACCAGTTCGTATCCAATGGTGCCGCGCAAGTCGGATTCAAGCCGCTGATTCCCGACGTATTCGTGCCACTGGTCGGTGGCAATATCACCTACAATCAGGATCAGATCAAGATTTCAGGGACCGTGACCACAAATTACGGAGACTTGGAAATCGATTTGTTTGAAGGCAATGTGACTATCAATGTGCATTCGGGTAATGTTTCGAACCTGAATGTGGTGACGGCTTCCTGGCAGCTTGTCGGATGTCAATTCGCCTTTGACCAATTCAATCTGGTCAATCCTGGCGGCGGCTCCGCATTCGACAGTTATCTGAATGTTCAAGGATCCCTCGTCGCACCGGATACCATCGGCCTGTTCAAGGTGCAATTCGCCGAGCCGAATTTCATTCACTTTGGACCACAGACGCACGGGATTTCCGCGACGATCCCGCTGGGTGACACGTCAATTTCATTGGATCGAGTGCTCACCCTGTTGGCCAGCGGGGCGTCAATTTCCTTCCTCTCGAAGACGGAGGCCAACCCCGACGGTGCGTTCCGCATCCAGGGCAAATTCGTCGTGCAGAATGAAGCGCTGGAGAGTCCCGATGATCCGAAGCCCACGCTGGATATTTCCGGGCCGAATTTCATCGAATTCGGTGCGAATGGAGTGTTTTTTGTCGGCCAGTTCAGCATCAAGAACTTCACGGTCATTCGGGGTTTTCTGCAGCTCAAGACCGGATCGCTGTTTCTCGACTCGATTCACCACGAATGGAAGGCGGACGGTGAGCTGGTAATGAAGCCGCTCATGGATCAGACCGTGATCCTCGGCGCGGGATTTGTTGAAGGCGACTTCAACTACATCAAGGTGGGGCTGGGGAATTTGAATTATCCGACCTTTATGGCCGGCATCTTCCTCGACAAGGTCGCGCTGGCCGTCGACGGCCTGGCGGGCAAGAAGAAGAATGCCCAACAGGAGATTGTTCCCATCGAAGTCAGCGCCACGCTGGGTCTGACGGAGGGGCCGAAGATTCAAATTCCCGCGATGCCGCTCATTGGTGTCGACGGCGGCCCGGCCGCGATTGCGAAACTGACTATCACCGGCCTCGCCAGCACGCAACGTGTCAACGGCTCCGTGCTGTTTACCTTCATGGATCCCCTTGTGGTGACCCTGACCGGGTCGTTCGACTGGAATTGGAAGAAAGACGAAGCCAAATTGACCGGGGGTATCAATGCCTTGGCCGGCAGTATCACGGGCACGGCGGGAGTCACTGTCAATCAGCGTGGGACGACCGGGTCGGCAACGTTGACCGGCGCTTTGAGAATCCCCAAAGGCAACGGACTGTTTTACGGATCGATTGCCGAAGCCACGTTCCGGGGCTATTTCCAGTATCTCAACGCCGGTAACAGCTACGTCGCGCTCGCCGCAGATGTGACCTTGCCCATCCTCGGTCGCAAGTCCATCACCGCCAAAGTGACGATCGCGAACGGAGTGGAATACTTCTTTGGCGACATGGTCTCGCTGGAAAACCTGCCGGCCCAACCCCAATCTGCCAGTTTTTTCGCCACAGCGTTCGCAGCACCGCAGGCTCAGGAAGCCGCGGCCGGATCGGACACGTTCACCGTCCCCAGCGGCGCGCAGCAATTGTTGGTCAGTGCCACGTGGGCCAATGAGCTTGAAGACGCGAAGCTCGAACTGGTCCGTCCCGACGGCACGATCATGACGGAAAGCGAACTGGACGACGTCAATGCCGCATTGATTCCGGAAATGACCTCCAGCACCTCACGCGCTATCGCGTTACTGAATCCAATGGAAGGCGAGTGGCAGATTCGCGTCGTCAGTGCGGGAGACCCGGGTGAAACGCAGTATGCCGCCTTGCGCGACGGACCTAAGCCCACGATCGAGGTCCTCGATGCCCAGGTCGCGTCTGACGGGGTGACGATTCAATACACGGCGACCGACAGTTATCCGGATGCGACGGTCGCCCTGTTCTACGACACCGACAAGACCGGTTTTGATGGCCTGTCGATGATTGAAAACCTGCCTGTGTCTGGTGAGCCCACGACTTATCACTGGGACCTGTCGCACTCATTTAGTGGAACCTATTACATCTATGCCGTGATTACCGACGCGCAGGGGAATGTCCAATTCCAGTACCTCGACACGCCTGTCACGGTGGATGCCGATCCCCCGACCAGCAGTGTCACGGTTTTGTCCGATGTCACGCATACCAGTTCCTTCACGTTGTCCTGGTCGGGCGCCGACGATACGAATGGCTCGGGACTGGCATCGTATGACATTTTTGTTTCCGACAACGGTGGCGACTATACGCTGTTCCTGGGGAATACCACGCAGACGACCACCCAGTTCGATGGGGAGCTTGGTCACACGTACGCGTTCTACTCGGTGGCGACAGACGCCGTCGGACGTACTGAAGAGACGCCCGCGACGGCGGATGCTCAGACCGTGACCGCGGCACCTGGCAATCAGTCGCCGGATGTGCTGGATGCGTTGTTCTCCTTGGCCGAGAATTCCGCACTGAATACGCCGGTTGGAGGGGTGTCCGCGACCGATCCCGATGTGGACGATACGTTGACGTATAGCATTACAGGCGGCAACACAGCGGGAGCCTTCGCGATCAATGCCTCGACGGGCGCTGTCACTGTCGCCAATCCAGCAGCTCTGGATTTCGAAACGATCCCAACCTTCACTCTGACTGTACAGGTGGCCGACAATCATGGTGCGACCGATACCGCGACCGTGCAGGTCAATCTGACCGATGTCAATGATCCCCTCCAATTGAATCTGGGTGGCGCCGATGTCACCTGGATCAAGAAGCAGCCGGCCGTTGTCGTCTTGCCGCAGGTCACCGTTGCCGGTGCGAGTCTGCCAGGAGGGATCTTGACGATCAGTCTGAATGCTCCCGGCAAGAAGAAGGCGTTCGATGTGTTGAGCCTGCCGTCATCATCGGGACTCGGGACGACTGGTGGCCTGCAATTCGCCAACGGCCATTTGACGCTGCAGATCCAATTAGGCCAATCGGCGACTTCCGCATCGGTTCAGGCGTTCCTGCGAGGGATTAAGTTCTCGACGAAGGGGGCTGGCCTGAAAGCGCTGACTCGGACGCTGACTGTGTCGCTGACCAATGACAGCGAGCAATCGAGCGCGATTTCGCAGACGATCCATGTCAAAAAAAAGCCGTGAGTTGAGTTCAAGTTGGTTGCGAAACGGTAACACATTGAAGTGTGAGTCCTCTCTGTAGTCCCGGTCGGGACGGCCGGATATAGCCTGGGGCGGAAGCCCCAGGACTCGGCAAAAAAGAGACGCCCAAGCCCCGGCGGGGCGACCCAATCGCTGTAAACGCAGCGTGGGTCGCCCCGCCGGGGCTTGGAATTTCTCACGCGCCACGACCTGGGGCTTCCGCCCCAGGCTTT
>JAQGHS010000067.1 GCA_028291605.1 Planctomycetaceae bacterium
CGGGGGCTTACGCCGCCCGGCTCGCCTGATTCTCCGTGGGGATGGACGCTGTATCGTTGCTTGTGAGTCGCTAACAACCATCCGGCTCACGCCGGACGCTCGCCTGGTTCAAGCCGGCTTATCGACCGCAGCCACAATCGCCGGCGCAATATCATGGTGCCCCTTCAACGGCACGGTCGCCGTCTTGGCCGCAGCCGCCAGCGCTCGCAATCGTAAGCGTTCCCCGCGCCACATGATGCCATAGTAAAACACCGGCGTCAGGAAGATGCCGAAGATCGTCACGCCCAGCATGCCCGAGAACACTGCGGTCCCCAGTGACCGCCGCATTTCCGCGGCTGCCCCGTGACCGAGGACCAGCGGCAACACGCCCAGAATAAAAGCGAACGACGTCATCACGATCGGTCGCAATCGCAACTGACAGGCTTCGATGGTCGCTTCGTAGAGAGGCTTGCCTTCGTGCCGTAATTGCTCGGCAAATTCCACGATCAGGATCGCGTTTTTCGCCGCCAATCCCACGAGCACCAGGAATCCAATCTGCACGAAAATGTCGACCGGCATGCCTGTGATGAGCATACCACTGACCGCACACAACAAGCACATTGGGACGACCAGAATGACTGACAGCGGGAGCTTCCAGCTTTCGTATTTGGCTGCGAGCACCAGATAGACCAGCAAAGTTCCGAGGCCGAAGACGAACAACGCAACATTGCCCGCGCGAATCTGCATGAACGTGATTTCGCTCCATTCGAACGGCACGCCCATACGGTCGGTCAGCTCGTTGATCGCCTGGATCGTCTCACCGGAACTGACGCCCGGTGCCGGGATGCCGTTGATGGCGGTCGACAGATACATGTTGTACCGCGACACGATCGCGGGACCGGCTGAGTCCCGGACTTCGCACAATGTCCCCAGCGGGACCATGTCGCCCCGCTTGCTGCGGACCTTCAGTTGGCCGAGGAACTCGGGGTCGGCTCGATGGCGATGCTCACCCAGCAAATTCACTTGCCAGCTGCGGCCGAATTTATTGAACAGATTGACGTAGGTGCCACCCATGTAGACTTGCAGGGTGTTGAACACGGCGTTGATATCGACATCCAGCGACTCACATTTCGTACGGTCGACGTCGACGTACAGTTGAGGCGTTTCGGCACGATACATCGAGAAGAGTCCCGCGAATTTCGGGTTCTTCATCCCCTCGGCGATCAGTTCGTCGGTCGTGGTCTGAAGCTCGACCGGATCGACGAAGCCGCGCTGTTCAACTTGCACCTTGAAACCATCGGCGTTTCCCAATCCCATGATCGGAGGAGCTCGGAAGGCCATGATTACGGCCCCGTCGATTTCTGCGGCCGCCTGTTGGTAAACCTGTGCGGCGATGGCGGCGTCATAGGTTTCTGGCGTACGCCGATTATGGAATTCGTCGAGGATCAAGAACATCGAACCGTAGCTGGAACCGTTGGCACTCATCAGGAATGACTGCCCAGCCAAATTGATCGAATGAATGACGCCGGGAATGCCGGGGTAACGCTTGGCTCCCATGGGCGGCGGCGGACCCTTGTATTTACCGGTATCATCGCCCAGGCAGATTCGGTCGAGGAGAGTCATCACTTCCGATGTTCTCTCCAGAGATGCGGAGTCTGGAAGCTGAATGTTGACCAGCAAATAGCCCTGATCCTGCTGGGGAATAAATCCCGTCGGCGCACGCTCCATCTGGTAATAGGTCAGCCCCAGCAGTCCGCCGTAGACGAACAACACCATGACGGTGACCCGCAGCATGCGGCCGACAGTCCAGCCGTAAACAGCCGCGATCACGTCAAACGATTTGTTGAATCCGCGGAAGAATAGACCCAGGATGTAGTTGACCGGCCGGATGATAAACCATCCCAGGACCCCGCCGACCAGCAGGCCGGGGACCATCAGAATGCACATGATGAGCCAGCCCAACCATTCCGGAATGTCTCGATGCACTCCATGTCCCCCTTGAGCGTGATCCAGGGCGGGGACAAACAGGTTTTCAATGGGACCGGCGAAGCCGCCGTACATCCAGTTGTAGCTGAAATAGGAGCCCAGAAACGCAAAGAACCACCACGGCAGTGCTTCTCGAATATGGACGTGACTGCCATCGGCTGCATGTTCCGTTTTGAAGATCGTGACCGCTCTTGCGGGGGTCAGCGTCATCGCGTTGATTGCCGAAATGACCATCGCCGCCGCAATGGTCAGCGCGAACTGCCGGAAGAACTGCCCCGTGATACCGGTGATGAATGCGGCCGGCAGGAAGACCGAACACAACACGAGCGTAATCGCGATGATTGGCCCGGTGATTTCTTCCATCGCTTTGATGGTGGCGGTGCGCGGATCGAGGCCCGTTCCAATCAGGCGTTCAATATTTTCCAACACGACGATCGCATCATCCACGACGATACCAATCGCCAGGACTAGTCCAAACAGCGTGAGATTGTTGAGGCTGAAAACCAGCGAGGGTACACCCAGCGTAGTGCCCGCCAGGGTTGCCATGGCCATGACAGCAAACGTCCCAACTAGCGACACCGGAACGTCGATCATCGGCAGGACCATCGCCTTCCAGTCCTGCAGGAACAGCAGTACGACAATCGCGACGAGGATGACCGCGTCGCGCAAGGTGATAAAAACTTCATGAATCGACTGTTCGATGAAGGGCGTCGTGTCGTAGACGATGCGATAGTCGATGCCGACGGGGAATTGACGCTTCAATTCCTCCATGCGCATCTTCACCAGTTTGGCCGTCGCCAGAGCGTTGGAACCCGGCAGTTGGAAGACGGCCAGGCCGACGCTCGGCAAACCATCCATCTTGGAAATCTGGTCGTATTGCAGCGCTCCCAGTTCGACACGGCCTACGTCACGCAGGCGCACGATCTG
>JAQGHS010000101.1 GCA_028291605.1 Planctomycetaceae bacterium
GTGAAGAAATTTTGAGCCGCCTGTAATTCGTCAGGAGTCGCCGGTCGATTGAATGTTAATTGCCAAGCCTGTTGAATCTGAGCCGCTTGATCCGGGCCAGCCTCAACCAACAGCCGAGCGGCCAGTAACTTCGCGTTCTCCAAAACGAAGTCGCTGTTCATCAGCATCAAAGACTGCGGTGTCGCGGTCGACACATTCCGCGACGTGCAATTCGGATCGAGCGTCGGCAGATCGAAGGTATCCAGCATCGCCAGGGGACGACTGCGGCGGACCTGCACATACACGCTGCGGCGATACTCTTCGCCCAACATCGGAATGATCGGCCCAGGCCGGTTTTCGCCGTTCTTGTTCTCGATACCGACGACGATCTGGCCGACATCATCTTCCATCACCGGGATCGGCGAGCCGAACTGCCGCAAGTTGAGTTTCCCGTTCACCGCCAGAATCGTATCGCGAACCGATTCCGCTTCCAGGCGCCGCACAGGCATCCGCGCGAGCAGCCGATTATCCGGGTCAGCCGTTTCCGCAGCCGGATTCCGTTGGGACGATTGGCGGTAAACGCTGGACCTCATGATCAGTTTCTGCAACCGCTTCAACTTCCAGCCATTCATCATAAAGTCGTCAGCCAGCCAATCCAGCAATTCGGGATGAGTGGGCCGTTCACCGAGGAATCCGAAATCCCCGGGCGTCGCCACAATTCCCTTACCAAAATGCAGCATCCAGACACGATTGACCAGCACTCGCGCAGTCAGCGGATGCTTGCCACTGACCAGATGCCGGGCGTAGGCCAGGCGCCGGCCGGTCGTCGGCAGCGAAGGGTCCTTGGCCGGAATGGGGGCCGACAATGCAGTCTCCAGGATCGTCAACTCGCCGGGGGGCAGCGTCTGCTTCGGCTGATCGGGATCACCTCGATGGAAGAGCTGCGTTTCCGGAATCAGTCCGGGCACTTCGGTCAGCGGCCCTAAAAAATCCTCAACGAGCTTCTTCGCCCGGACATCCGCCGCACGCTTGGCGTCCTGCTCCAGATCCTTCGCGGCCGCGCTGTCATACAGGTACAACGATCCCGCATCCACATTCAGGCTGGGAAAATCCTTGAACAACTGCAGTTGCTCAGGGGTCCGCTTGGCGGCCGGCGCCTTATGAGCTTCCCGGCAAGCTTCGCGCTTGTCCTCAGGCAGCTTGGCGAGTTCCTTTTCCAGCGTTGCATTGATGTATCGCTCCTGCTTGGTCTGGCGTTCCTTATCGATCACCACCGCTTCGGCTTCAATCGCCGCAGCGGCCGCCCGATCAGCGTCCGTATAGAGCGATACCAAACGCCCCTGTGGAATCTTCCACATCTTCATATCGAGAGCCGGTTCGAAGATCGCCCGCAGTCGATAATAGTCGGTCTGCAGAATCGGATCGTAACGGTGATTGTGACATTCAGCACAACCGACGGTCAGCCCCAGCAGGGAAGTCGACACCACTTTCAGAGTCTCAGAAATCACGGCATTTCGCGACACCTTGCTGGCATTGGCGGCAGTACCATCAGGCGGCGTGCGCAGAAAACCGGTGGCCGCCAATAAGTCGATGTGCTCGGCCGATAGATTCTTGTGAGGCTGGGGAACCAGTTCGTCACCGGCGAGTTGCTCGATGATGAATTGATCGAACGGCTTGTCGGAATTCATCGCCCGGATAACATAGTCGCGATACTTATAAGCATAGGGCCGGACACGATCGACCTCATCGTAGCCATCGGAATCTGCATACCCGGCCACATCTAGCCAGTGCCGGCCCCAGCGCTCGCCGTATTGTGTCGATTCCAGCAATCGGTCAAGCAACCGGTCATAGGCTTCGAGCGAGCTGTCCGCCAGAAAGGCTTCAACTTCCTGAGGACTCGGCGGGAGCCCGATCAGATCGAAATACGCCCGGCGAATCAGGATCCGCTTGTCCGCTTCGGGAGAGAACGTGAGACCTTTTTCTTCGAGCTTCGCCAGCACGAACGTGTCGATCGGCGTCGCCACTCGCAGAGCATCTTTCACTGCCGGCAGAGCAGGGCGTTGAATGGGCTGAAACGACCAGAACTTTTTCTCTTCGGCCGTGATATCCACCCCGGCCAAATTGCCTTCCGGTTCGGGAGTGGCAGTCAAGGCACCACCGGCAATCCACTTCTCCAGAATCGCAACTTCTTTTTCCGGCACCAACTTGTTGTTGGGCGGCATCTGCTTATCTTTGATACGCTGCAGCAACATGCTCTCGGACGGATTACCCGCGACCAACCCTTCACCCGTATCTCCCCCCTTGACGATCAAGCGACGCAGGCGCAGATCGAGGTTCCCTTTGAGCTCATCTCCTTCGCCATGACAGTGGAAACAATGTGCCTTCAGGATCGGGCGGACATGTTTCTCATAAGTTAACGGTTCATCAGCCGAGGCAGCCGCCTGAAAAACCAGTAACAGGAGTAAGGCCGCGGGGAGGAACTTCATGGAAGATCTCACGAAATCGGGCAGGGCGGGCATCACGGGGGCAGGCTTGGTCGATTGGATCAGTTGGCAATTCCGCCAGCGAGATCAAATCAACCAGTTCACATATCTTCGTCAATTTGTCGGTGGTACTCAAGAGGGCAAATGTTCGCGGGACAGAAATTGTGAGATTTCCCGATTCAAAATTGCTACAAATCTGAACCACGCTATCGCGAATTTCCCGTTATAATATCATCAGTGTTGACCGTGGTACCAACAAGGGGCAGCGCGCATGAGTACATCAGAAAAAACTTCGGCGAGAAGACCTCTATTCGAAATGCCTGACGAGGCAACGATTGAGAGACTTCGTCGAATGACGCCCTAGGAACGCCTGCAAGGTGCTTTTGACCTCTGGCATGAGGCAAGATCGAATACGCGCGAGTCTGTCCAAAAGCAACATCCAGACTGGACCGAAGCGCAAGTGCTTCGAGAAGTCGCGAACATCCTCAGTAATGGCGAAACGGAACGAGCTCTGGCTGCGATGGAGCTTGAGAAGCGCCAAGGTACAGTCTGATAGCTAGTGGCCGACGCTGCCAGCGTCGGAATGCAGACGCTAGCAGCGTCTGCCACGGGACCGTGCCTCAATTTTCGGGCGCGATCTGCGACCGTAGGACGGGCACTCCTGCCCGTCTGTATCGCTGCTTCCAATCCGGAGACGGGCAAGAGTGCCCGTCCTGCCAGCGTTCAACCGGCATACCCTACTTCAGGTTCAAATCGGCCACAAAGAAACTGCCGTAGGTATGCACGCGATCCTTCGGGTGCAATTCCTCCACCAAGGCCGTGTTGTACTTCAAAATCTCGCCAACCTGGCGCGGCTTGCCGTCGACAGTCACGCGGACGCGGTTCACATAATCGGTCTGCAAGCCGCCGCTCCGCCAGAGGATGCGTGTCTGCGGTGCAGACTGCTCAATGATGGCCTGCCATTCGGCTTCCAGAATCGGGAAGCGGTGCGAACTGAGCCAATCCATGTGATCCAGCAACACGAATCGTGAAATGGTCAGTTGCTCGGTCTTCAGGCAATCCAGAACTGATGCCGTATAGACATGCAGCCGGTCCACCAAGCCCCCCTTGAGCTTCTCGAAATTCTCTTTCTTGACGTACTCGGGGCAGCAATCGGGGGTGTATTCGCCGGTCAAATAGACGCGCCAGAAGTAGTTGTCCTGCAGGGGCAACTTGGTGAAGACGGTCTCGATGCAGTCCTCGATGAACTGCGTGATACCACCTACGTAA
>JAQGHS010000425.1 GCA_028291605.1 Planctomycetaceae bacterium
GAATGGCAATCTGATTGGTACGGACGCGGAAGGCAGTCCGCTGACTTACTCGGCAGGTTCAATCGCCGCGGCACATGGATTGGTCTCGATCAATCCCAGCAATGGCTTGTTTACCTATACCCCGAATGCCAACTACAACGGACCAGATTCTTTCTCGTACAAGGTCAATGACGGGACATTTAACAGTCTCGAAGCGCTGGTCTCCATCACGGTCGTTCCGCAGAACGACCTGCCCATAGCGATCCCGTCAAGTGTCACCACGGCCGAAGATACTCAGGTGGGTGGACTGCTCACTGCCACAGATGGTGACGGCAATACGTTGACGTTCTCGATCGGCAGCATCACCCCGGCACATGGCACGGTGTCGGTGACGTCCAACGGCGTCTTCATTTACACGCCGGCCGCGAACTTCCACGGCAGCGATTCGTTTACATTCAAAGCCAATGATGGCACATCCGATAGTGCCGAGGCGACAGTGACGATTACGGTGACGTCGGTGAACGACGCGCCGGTAGCCTTCCCGACGTCGATCCCGGTAACGAAGAACACAGTCTTCAACGGAATCCTGGTCGCAACTGACGCCGATAACGATCCGTTGTCCTATTCCCAAGGCAGCGTGGTGGCGGCTCACGGTACCGTCGTGATTCTGCTTAACGGGACGTACACCTACACACCATTCTCGAATTACACCGGCCCTGACGCATTTACGTTTAAGGCCAATGACGGAACGGTCAACAGTAACGAAGCGCTGGTGACGGTGACGGTCAGCGCTCCGAATAACGCTCCGACGGTCGTGAACGGCGTTGGGTCTGTGAACGAAAACGCCGTACTCAACGGCTCCATCGCCTCTCTGGGAACGGATCTGGATGGGAATTCTCTGTCCTACTCTGTGGTCGCCACTTCGGTGCATGGAGTGCTGGTACTCAATGCGAACGGTACGTTTACCTACACTCCCGCGACCAACTATACCGGTCCCGATTCCTTCACATTCAGGGCGAATGACGGCCAGGCCTTCAGCAATGTCGGAACCGTGAGCCTGACTGTCGTACCCACCAATGTCCCCTTAACCTTGACTCTGCCCAGCAGCTCGCCGCAGGTCTCGCGGAACAGCACCAAGGTCCATATCGATCCTGCGGCAACGCTGGTCGATCCTGATACCATCATCAATTACGCTGGCGCCAAAATTACTGTTGGAATTGCCAATCTGAGCTCCGCAGATGCTGTGAATGGTCGTGTCACGCTGGCCGTCCTCAATCAGGGATCGGGCACCGGTCTCGTGAAGGTGAAGGGTTCGAAGGTCTACTTCAACGGATCAACGAGTTCGATTGGCACCATCAGTGGCGGCACCAAGGGTAGTGCTCTGGTGATTACGTTTAACAGTGGTGCCAGTGAGCTCGCGGTGAATGCGGTCTTGCGGCAGATCACGATTCAAGCGAGCAAAAAGGCGACAACTGGCAACCTGACGCTGAACTATCAGGCGGTCGCCGGGGGCCAGACGGCTCTCGGAACCAAGATTGCCACGATTCTGTAGATCGAGCAATCTAAAATTGCAGTCTCCGCAACCGCGGTCTCAGTTAGGGTACTTGTGAAAGCAATGGCCCTGGCGGAGTCCGCGGTTGTTTTTCGCCGGACCAGAAGCTCCTCGCCAAGACTTCGGCGCCTTTACCAGAGAGCCCAGAACTTTTGGCGAGTTCCGCTACACCGCCTCACCCCTCTAAAACTCGCGGAAGAGTTGTCTAAACAGCCGCCGCTGCATCATTGGTAAAAGATCCAGGTCGGGAATCAAGAAGTGATTCTGATCCAGATCGGTGAGCAGCCGGCCGTTATATCCGAAGTGCTTGACCGAGCGATCATTATTCTGGACCACGAAATCAACGCGGCCATCGTCCGTATCGGCCGAGCAATTGACAAACCCATTGTCTTCTCGAACCGAAACGAGACCGTTCACACGGTGGAGCAGATAACGACGATTCAGCGATCGACGAATCCATTCCTGGGTCAATGCCGGCCACTCTTCCAGCTTCCGAATCATGCCCAGTTCGCGGTCGCGTCCATTGGAATCAGCGTACCGGATACTCAGGTAGGCTTCTGAGTGTGTGGCTGGAAATGAGCGGACCGTATACACGCCGGCAAACTCCTGACCATCAATTTCCAGGGTCAGAATCTCATGCAGTCCCAGGAAGAACCGCGCCTCGGAGTTGCTCAACCACCGAACTTCCCAGTCGAGGTTACACGCCGTAGCCGCCGTGTCATCCGATCCATCGATGGGCACCTCGGCCGACTCGAAATCACTGACGGCCGTGGCGGCCAGCGACTGCCCGCCTTCATGAGCAGCCCCGAATTGCAGTTGCGTCAGACGCGCATAAATGCCGCTGGTGGCGAGCAATTCCTGATGCGTGCCCTGTTCGACCAACTTCCCCTGATCAAGCACCAGCAGCCGGTCAACGCTTTCCAAGGTTGACAGTCGATGGGCGATCGCCAGCGTCGTGCGACCGCGAGAAAATCGTTCCACCGCCTGCTGGATCAGGCGTTCGGATTCGGTGTCGATGCTGCTGGTGGCCTCGTCGAGAATCAGGATCTTCGGGTCATACAGAATGGCCCGGGCGATAGAGACGCGTTGCCGCTCGCCTCCCGACAATCCGGTCCCCCCTTCGCCCAGCAGTGTTTCATAACTGAACGGCATACGCAGGATAAAGTCGTGAGCGCTCGCCGCTTTGGCACTGGCGATGATTGTTTCCGGCAGCGCATCGGGATCGCCATAGGCAATGTTCGAAGCGACGGTCCCTTCGAACAAAAACGGCTCTTGCAAGACCATCCCGACGTGTCGTCGCAGTTGAGTGCTGTTGATCCGCCGCACATTGACTCCATCAATGGCAATCTCCCCCGAATCAACGTCGTATAAGCGGCTGATTAGACACACGAGGGTCGACTTGCCCGAACCGCTGCGGCCGACAATCCCGATCGATTCGCCCTGTTGGATTTCAAAGCTGATGTCTTCCAGAGCCGGCCTCTGATCGTCATAGGAGAAACTGACATGGTCGAACTTGATATGTCCCTTTAATTGTTCCGTCGATTGCGGTGTGACAGGTTCTTCGATCGTGACCGGTGTATCGAGCAACTCAAAAATGCGATGACTGGCTGCTAAAAAACTGCTGATCCAAGTGGCGCCTTCGGAGAGGGTCGTCAGGGGCGCATAGAACATTGACAAATAGGCCAGAAAGGCCATCAGCGAGCCCAGCGTCATGTCGTGCGTCAGGACGTCTCGTCCCCCGACATACCACACGATCAGGCCACCCAGCCCGAACAGGAAGCCGATCAAGGATGAGAATGTCGCATTGGCCAGATCCAGCCCCAGCCGACTCTCGCGCAGCCGTTCGCTCGTACTGGTGAAACGTGATTGTTCGCGCGGTTCCTGAGTGAATGATTTGACGACGCGAATTCCCGACAGCAGGCTGGTCAGGGCGGAAGCCTGATGTCCGACTGCATCCCAGTATTTGTGATGTCGCACATACAGATAGCGGCAGTAGAACCAACTGGCAATCAGCACCAATGGCATCGGCAACAAGGTGAGAATCGCGAGCTTCGCATTCAACACGAACAGCATCACTCCAATGGCGACGAGCTGCAGCAATTGCAGGAAGAAGCCACCCGAGATCTGATACATGAAAGTATGCATGGCCTCGGTGTCATACGAGACACGGCTCATCAGCATGCCGACCTGATTGCGATCGTGATACGAGACTGACAGCCGTTGCAGCTTGT
>JAQGHS010000144.1 GCA_028291605.1 Planctomycetaceae bacterium
GGTCGGAGATTTTGTCAACAGAGTTAAAGGGATCAAAGAAGTCAAAGAAGTCGAAGGGATCGAAGAGTTCAGAGCGATCAACGGTTCACCGGCGGTCTGGACGATCGTTCGGCGATTTTTGGCAACCGAGTTAAAGGGATCAAAGAAGTCGAAGGGATCGAAGAGTTCAGAGCGATCAATGGTGCAACGGTGGTCTGGACGATCGGCCGGCGATTTTGGCAACCGAGTTAAAGGGATCAAAGAAGTCAAAGAGTTCAAAGGGATCAAAGAAGTCAAAGAAGCCAAAGGGATCAAAGAAGTCGAAGAGGTCAAAGAGCGCGACGGCTCATTGACGGTTTTGTGTTGGTAGATCTTGTCTTGAGTCCCAACGGCCTACCCTGCCAGCGTCCGCGTTTTTCCGTGGCTGTTCGTTAAACCCAAAATCCTTCACGGCGTCGCCCTCAGGGGCGCAGTCACGGATTGATACATAAACTCCAGAGGCTTTCGCCTCGGGCTACAGATGTAGAGCCGTCCGGGCGGAAACGCGCAACTTCAAAACTTGCACTTCGGGCTCGTCTCTGAGGTGACTGCGTGACCGAAAGAACGACTTATCAGACAGCGCCTCGTGTAATCTCGGCGCGATCACCCGGTCAGAATCACGCAATGTTCGCTGCCAGGGCTTCAACGGCAGCGTCGATGTCGCCCTTGCGGAACACGTCGAGAATGGCAACGTGTTCTTCGTAGATGGCAATGGGTTCGGCGTAATTGCGGTGCTGAGTTTCCCAGAAGTGATGGCGCACGCGGAAGACGATTGAGGCCCAGATCGCATCGAGATCGGTCTGGCCGGCGCGGCGCACGATGGCACGATGGAAGGCCAGGTCTTGTTCCGAAATGGATGGAAAATCACCTGCCAGGCAAGCGATACGCATCTGCTCCAGGATGACGTTCCAGTTGTTGAAATCGTCGTCAGTAATCGTATCGAAAAACGATTTGAGAGCGAAAATCTCCACGCTGCGGCGAATGGGAACTACTAACTCGCGAATGGAATCAGGCGGGCGATGGGCGACTTTGACGCCGACATTCCGCCGACCATCCAGCAACCCTTCGCAGGTCAACTGCTGCAGAGCCTCACGAATGGGAGTCCGGCTGACTCCAAAGCGTTCGGCCAGCTCGGCTTCGTTGAGTCTTTCGCCATCGGCGAGTCGGCCGCGCAGCACATCATTGCGAATGTGTTCGACAATTTGGTCGCGCAAGCTGAACGCAATCAGGGGAGTTGTAGCCATGTCTCAGTTCCAGAGTAGTAGGCGAAGAGAACCGCAGTTTCGCATATTTCAAGAAAAAATGGTATTCGGTGAGCAAATCTTTTAGTGGTGTCTTGACAGCTTTTGATCAGCGGCTGTAGATTGTATGCAAAATACCATCCAGGGTCGATGCTGGGCAAATCGTGTACGAAGATGAATCTGTTCTGATTCTTTTTCTCGTGTCGCCAAATCAAAATTTGTCTTGAATCCTGATTTTTTCGTGTGTATTGTCCACAATGTACGCACTTCGCGTGCGTCCTATCCAGACTGCAACTCGATTTCTTTCTCTGCGAGGCTCGCTGCCCATACGTATTTCCATTCCACGTCTTGCTTAAGGATCACGTCACATGTCTAAACGCGCTAGCACATTACGTCGACGCGGATTCACGCTGATCGAGTTGTTGGTGGTGATCGCGATCATTGCCGTCTTGATCGCACTCTTGCTGCCCGCTGTCCAGCAGGCTCGCGAGGCCGCCCGGCGATCGCAATGCAAGAACAATTTGAAACAGATCGGACTGGCACTGCACAACTATCACGATTCACTGAACTGCTTCCCTTTTGGTGGGAGCGTCGGTGCCGATATCGTGAATGGCAGTCAGACGGGGAATAACGGTTTTGGCTGGCGCGTCTTCATTCTGCCGTATATCGATCAGGCCAACTTGTACAACCAACTTGCGGCCCAGAATGCCTGTTCGGCCTCGAGCAGTAATGCCACCTGGAAGGCACTCCCGCAGCACATTCAGGTGATCCCGGGATTTCTTTGTCCGAGCGAGGTCTCTCCTCCTGTTACCTCCGGTGCCCCCAGCTGGACGTATTCGGCCGACACCGCCGCCTTGTCCAGTTACTGGGGCAGCGCCGGACCTGCGGCTGCTTATCCCGGATCCGTTGTCAACGGCTGTGGTGTTTGTGGAAATAATGTGAATTGCTTGTGTACCGATCAGCCGGGCTGGCACCTTGCATCCGCGACAGTTGGCGGTGGATCAGGGATATTTTCCTTGCGAGCGACTCGCATCAACATCAAGGATGTGACTGACGGCACATCGAACACCTTGTTGGTCGGTGAGATGCGACGGGAGAAAAATCCGGCCACCGGCACACAATACGCTACGCCGTTCCAATGGATGGATCCGTGGTCGATGATTTCGACTGTCAACGGCCTGAATACGCCAGGATATGGTGACGCATACTATCGTGAGCGGTTCAGTAGTTATCATGTGGGCGGCGTGCATTTCGTAATGGCCGATGGCTCAGTGCGGTTCCTGAGTGATAACATCAATCTATTCACGTTCTCCTATCTCGGAACCAAGGGCGGCGGCGAGACTGTCGGCGAGTTCTAAAAGTCTCGTGGCAGACGCTGCTAGCGTCTGTGATCCGACGCTGACAGCGTCGGCTACGGGGCGACGGCCTTAAATTAAACCGCGATAGCCGACAAGGATGCTTCAGCATGTTTGTGATGTGGGATAGAATTTCAGGCTCAGTTTCTCAGGGCTGCAGCGGAAAACAGACCATCGTTGACGCCATGCGACGGCATTGCGGCGGGCTCTGCTTGTTGGTGATGTGCATCGTGGCCGCGCAGGGTTGCGGGGGATCAAACAACCCAGTCCCCGTGAAGGTACGGGGACTGGTCAAGTATAATGGAAAGCTGCTGTCTAATGGATCTGTCATGTTCAATCCCACAGATCCTCAGTCGGGACGCATGGCCCAAGGGACCATCGACAAAGACGGGGCGTTTGTTCTGTCGACGTACAAGACAGGTGATGGAGCCCTAGAGGGGAGTTACTTGGTGTCGGTGACATCCTCGTTGCCCGGAACGGAAGTTCTGACGAAGGACAAAGGTACGGGAATTGGTGGGAAGTCGGCAATTCCGGACCGTTATAGTGATCCAAAGACTTCGAAATTAGAGCAAACGGTCGTGGCTGGTGATCCTGACGAGGTTCTTATCCTGGAACTGAAGGATTAATTTTGAATCCATTCGCCAATGATTTTCGACTAATTGCGAGCTCCGGGACTGCTGCGACTTTCTCGCGACGTGAGTTATTCCGTGCGGGAAGTCTCGCACTGGGTGGATTGACTGTCGCCGATCTGTTGCGTCATACCGCACGCGCCGAGACGACCGTTGAAAAACCTGCAAAGCACTGCATTTTTGTGTTTCTCAATGGAGGTCCGTCGCAGCTCGATACGTTCGATATGAAGCCGGACGCGCCCGAAGGCATCCGGAGTCCCTATCGTCCAATCTCCACCTCGGTCCCCGGCACTCAGATATCAGAGCGGCTGCCGAAGTTGGCCGCACTGGCTCATCGATATGCGATTATTCGCTCGGCGACGCATCATTTGAGTGCCCACAACAGCAGTGCGGCTTATGCACTCAGCGGGCACTCACCCGGTACCGATGCCAATATCGCACCGACCCCGAACGATCATCCCACCTACGGCTCAGTCGTGGCCCGCGTGTTGCCCCCGCCTGACAAGATGCCGCCGTTCGTACTCACCCCGACGTTCCTGTTTGATATGGGTTTTCCGACTCCCAGTGCCGGCGGGGGCTGGTTGGGTCTGGCCTACGATCCGTTCCCCGTCGTTCGAAATCGGATGATGAATCGTTCGCCAAAATGGGAGGGAAAGCTGCCCATTCCTGAAGGATTGCAGCTTCCGGCTGATGTGAGTTCCGGGCGGCTGTCAGCGCGACGCAATCTGCTGGCCGGGATTGATGATGAATTCGCACGGGCCCACCGGCAGGCCTCATCACTGACATTGGATGCCATCCAGGAAAAGGCCTTCAATTTGATCTTGTCGGCGGATTCGCGGACGGCGTTTGACCTGTCGCTCGAATCGGCCGCCACGCATGATCGCTATGGACGCCACGAGATGGGGCAAGTCCTGCTGCTGTCGCGGCGAATGATCGAAGCAGGAGTCAGATTTGTGACGGCCAATGCTGTTTCGAATCCTCCGAATACGGGGTTGTCGGCCTTCCAGATTTGGGACACGCATTTCGAT
>JAQGHS010000156.1 GCA_028291605.1 Planctomycetaceae bacterium
AGGCACTCTATAACAAGTTGGCAGACGCCGGAGCCACCGTCGGTCGCTTTCGCTTTGTCCTCTGGCAACAGGGGGAGTCAGATGTCATTGAGAGCGTCAATACCGAGACCTATGCCAAAAATCTCACAAAGATTCACGACGAGCTTGCCAAACGCTGGGGGTTTGAGCCGAAGTGGTTGCTGGCGAAATCGACGTTGCACCCTACCGTCTATAATTTCCCCGAGCGAGAACAAGCCATTCGTACTGCCATCGACCAGTTGTGGAAGCAACGTGGCTTTGGCCCTGGTCCCGACACCGACATTCTGGATGGCGAAAATCGTGGCGGGCCGAAGACCCGGCGGCACTTTTCGGGTATCGGGCAACGCCGGGCGGCGTTGATGTGGTTGACGGCCATTTGGCCGGCATTGAATAGCGATCTGGCTCCGGTCATCCACCCGGCGAAGGCGGCGCCGTGAAGCATTTTCAGGTGGCGAAATCCGCGTAGCCGAAGTCACCAAGATTTCGGGGGAGTCACCTATGTGGCCAGAACTCTTGGCGAGTTCTGCTACGAATACCCTCACCGTGTCGGCCATGGGGCTTAAGGCACAATGGTCACAGCTTTCGCTGCGGTGGTTCTCTGGTTTCCGGCACTTACGGTCATTTGCACTGCGCGAATGCCGAGTGATGCTTTTTTGCTCGCCTGAAAACTGATTTGCTTGATGACCTGGTTCACGTCTGCCTCGGTGGCTGCGCTGGTAAACGAGATGATCAGCGAACGGCCCCGAGTTCCACCGGAAAATGAAGCGATGGCGGTCGTATAATCCCCATTGACGTAAATCTTTGAGCCTTTGACAAAAACGCTGCCGGGATCTTCACTGCCAACCTTGAGAACGACGCGGTTATTGGCGACGTCGGCCGCGGCATTGCCGAGATTGATCGTCGTTCTGATCTGAGTCTTGCCGTAGTTCACGATTGTATCGACATCGCTTACAGATCCCGCTGGATCCAATCGGAATGTGGTATTACGGTTCACTTGCAGTGCCGCACTTGGCAGAGTCAGTTTCAAGGGATCATTGATCGGCGTGATCACCAGCGAGACCGTTCCGACATTGCTATCCGAGGTTCCGTCATTCGCCTTGAAGGTAAACGAATCAACTCCGTTATAGTTTAGCGCAGAGGTGTAGGTGTAGGTCCCGTTGGACGAGAATGTCAACGTTCCATGAGCGGGCTGAGTGACCGCCGAGTAGGTCAAGGGATTGCCATCCGCGTCGCTGCCGAGCGTTGCTACGGACCCCGGAAAGGCGAGATCCTCCTGGGGGCTGGCCATACCGTCAATGACCACCGGAGCCGTCAGCAGCGCGCGATCTTCCAGAACCTCAATGCGTATGGCATTCGTCGTACGTGACCTGCGACGCGAACGTCTCGCACCAATGTCCAAATTTGACGCCAGCCATTGGGGCCAGAAATTACTCAGCATGTCGCCGGCTCCTCGATGAATATCTCTGCGTTCGAAACCGGGATCGCAAAATCACCTTGAACCGGTGATTTGTCCTGAGCCCGCACCTTAATCGCATCGCGGTGTAGCGCAGCAGGGCCGTAGGCGGGCTCCATGGTTTCGAGCAAAGCGGAAAATCTCAAACTCAAGAACGTCAGCTCAATGGGAGCTGGTACTGATCTTGGTGTGTATGATTCTCATCGGCGACAGGACGGCGAGCAAGATCGCTCTAGATGCCAATTCGCCACGGCAGGCAGATCATCGCGGGGTTGCAGCGGATGAGTCGGATGGCCGCTGAGGTGGTAAGAACGCCACGCCCGCTACTGATACCGATGCAGACCGATGCCCGACAGCGGACCATGGTCTGAAGTGGGATTCAGTTCGTCGAGGATTTCATTCAATCCTAGCAGGAACTCTTCGTCCCGGTGCTGCAAATGCGGCAGCTTGAGTTCTACCGCGGACGAGACTGGGGTCGCATTCGGTTCGTAAAAAATGGAGCTGGGACACGAATTCTGGTTGGTTTGATCGTACATGTCACGAGACTTTCTGGCTTCCCTTTCCGGGAAGCTCGCTGTGCAAACTTGATACGCGTTCTGGAAAGCAGAACGCTGGCCGTGTCAAATTTCACGAGCCCTACTGGCAGTCGTCGATGAGTTGAGCGCACGATCAGGCTGCCATGCAGTGGAATCACCCAAAGCATAGGGTGAAATAATGCACTCGCGCCGCAATCGGCGACATTCCGCGAAAGAATCTGCTCTGAACAGAATTCTGGACAGCCAACCAATTCCAAATCGTCCGTACATTCCGCTCACCAATCACATCCGGTAAAATGCCATTCGCGCGCGACACGCGATCTGTTTTTCAAGAAGGATTTGAAGATCATGAAACCTGTTTGGTGCAGAGCCCTGACCGCAGTGCTGCTGGTTGTGACGACTTTAACGATCAGTATCACGGAAGCAGCCGACTTTGACGCGGCCGTGAAGACCATTCTTAACGTGGGTTCCGAAGGCAAGGGAAATCCCGAAGCCTCGGCGGCCTGGAAGGAACTCTCGAAAAGTCCCATCGAGGACCTACCGCGAATCCTGGCGGCTTTCGACACTGCGAATCCACTCGCCGCCAACTGGTTGCGGAGCGCCGCGGAGACGGTGGCCGCTCGCGAGCTGAAAGCAACGGGAAAACTTCCGCAGGCTGAGCTTGAGAAATTCATTGCGGCGACGCAGCATAATCCGCGAGCCCGCCGGATGGCCTACGAGTGGGTGCTGCAAATTGACCCGACCGCCGCCGATCGCCTGATTCCCGGCTTGCTGAATGACCCCAGTGTCGAGTTCCGCCGCGATGCCGTGGCCCGTTTGATCGATGCCGGCACGAAACAACTTGCCGACAATCAGAACGACGCGGCCAAGGCGACATTTGAAAAAGCGTTGAATGGGGCCCGCGATGAAGATCAGATCGAAGCCATCGTCAAGCCGCTCGACAAGCTGGGCGTAAAGGTGGACCTGGCGAAGCACTTTGGGTTCATTCTTGACTGGTACTTGATCGGCCCCTTCGACAACACGGGTAAGAAGGGCTTTGCAGTGACTTACCCTCCCGAAACCGAGATCAAGCTGGATGCCAAGTATGCCGGCCAGAAGGGTGAAGTCACCTGGACCAAGCATCTCTGCGACGAGAAGTACGGCCTGGTTGATCTGAGTAAGGTGACAGCCCCGCACAAGGGCGCCGTGACCTATGCCTTCACGGAATTCGTCAGCGACAAGGACCAGACCGTCGATGTGCGGTTGGGGACGCCCAATGCGTATAAAGTGTGGGTCAACGGGAATTTGATTTTCGGTCGCGAGGAATATCACCGCGGCATGTCGATCGATCAGTACCGGATGACGACTAACTTGAAGAAGGGTAAGAATCAGATCTTGTTGAAGATCTGCCAGAACGAACAAACCGAAGACTGGGCTCAACGCTGGCAGTATCAACTGCGCATCTGCGATGCCACCGGCACCGCGATCTTGTCGACGGCTCGTCCCGCCCCAGTTCAAACTGCCGCTCTGTCAACCACGGAGGGAAAATAATCATGCTGCGTTCAACCTGGAAAATCGGCGGTCTGCTGTGTGCCCTGGCGTTGTTGACTGGTGCTGACTGGCGGCAGTTCCGCGGTACGGATACGTCTTCGGTGGCGAGCAACGAAACTCTGCCCACCAGCTGGAGCGATAAAGAAAACATTGCCTGGAAGGCGAAGCTGCCCGGCCGGGGATTGTCTGGTCCCATCGTCGTCGCTGACCGAGTCTACATCACCGCCAGCAGCGGACATCATCAGGACCGTTTGCATGTCCTGGCATTTGATGTGGCAACCGGTGCGCAATTGTGGGAGCGTCAATTCTGGGCCACCGGAAGGACAATGTGCCATAACAAGATGGCCGTGGCCACACCTCAACCCGCCAGCGACGGCCAACGGATCTTCGCCTTCTACTCCAGCAACGATCTGGCGTGCCTGGATCTCGACGGCAATCTGTTGTGGTTCCGCGGACTGACACATGACTATCCCAACGCCAGCAACAGCCTGGGCATGTCCTCATCGCCGGTCGTGGTGGGTGATACTGTCATCGCCCAGGTCGAGAGCGACAGTGAATCGTTTGCCGTGGGCCTGGATGTGGCTACGGGAGTGCAACGCTGGAAGGTCGATCGCCCGAAGATGTCCAATTGGACCTCGCCCGCGGTCATGCTGGGCAAGACCTCCGACGATGATGTCGTGATTCTGCAATCGGGGAAGGGCTTGTCCGCCTATCATCCACACACGGGCAAACCGGCCTGGTCCTTCGATGAAGGCGCCTCGACGATCCCCTCGACCGGTGTCAGCGGTGAATATCTGCTGGTCCCGTCGAACGGTATCACGGCTTTGAAAATCGACAGTACCAGTAAGAACCCGCAGAAGCTGTGGAACGAAAGTAAACTGAGCCCGGGGACGCCATCACCGGTTGCGGCCGACGGCAACGTTTATGTCCTGAATAAGGCCGGCGTCCTGACCTGTGCGTCGATCGCCGACGGCAAGACGATCTGGCAACTGCGAGTCAACGGCAAAGGGGGTTTTTGTGCGACACCGGTCGTGGCCGGCGGCAACATCATTCTTATCAATGAAGAGGGTGGCTCGACGGTCGTGAAGCTCGGCGGCGAGAAGGGCGAGATCGTGGGCAGCGGTGAACTGGGAGAACAGATTCTCGGTACTCCGGCCATCTCTAATGGGGCGCTGTATGTCAGAAGCCACGGGCATTTGATCAAGATTGCCAGCAAGTAGAGATGTTTGAGACGAACTTCGTCAGCCGCCACCGTAAACGGTTCCGATCCGCTGCGGAAAGATGAGCAGTGCATAGCCGGCCAATGCGATCAGCATCAGTGGGCTGATTGCCGAGGCCGCGATCGCCCTGCCGCGGAATAACTGCAACGCCCAGCGCTGGTGTTGCGCATACAACAGCCCGCGAACTGCCAGCCACAGTGCCGGCAGGTACAGCGTCAACACGAATCGATGGCCCGTCGAGACCGGTGCGAACCAAGCATACAACAGCAAGTATCCGCCGAAGTACAGCCCGACAAAGAGGACGGCACTTCCGTGGCGGTGCCATTCTTGCCACAGATCCAGTCCCCGGCGATTCTGCCAGAACAATACTCCCAGCAGGGCGAAGTAGAGCAACGCGAATTCGGCGTAACCATACGAATAAACGCAAACGAGCAAAGTGTAGCGCACCAGTCCGCGCGCCAGGCGAGTCAGCGCTTGTTGAGCCGTGTGTTCTCGCAGATATTTCGTCAACGACGGGATCTGGTCCGGCGGCAGATCGGGCCAACCCACGCGGTCTCCATGAGCACGCGTGCCGGCCTTCACTTCGTCCCACGAGTCATACCAGACATAGAACGTCGAATTCACATTGTAGAAGTAGTGTCCGAAACGCTCATGGCTGGTTCGAATGTAGGGGAACACAACGAGCAAGAAGCAACCCAGCACCAGACTCGCGCAACCGAGATGAATCGCGAATTGCCGCCGCCCCGAGCGACCTGGTGGCGGGCGGCCCTGCCGACATTGTTGATACCAGACAACGCAGCCACGAATCAGCAGCAATCCCAGCGCGAGCCCCATGGCCGGCAGTACCGACGCCTTCGTCAGATAGGCCAGTCCTCCCACACCTCCCGCCAGGGCGGCAGTTGTCCAGCGCGGGGTGTCGAGCAGCGATAACAACAGGCAGAACAGCAGGCAGCTCAGGCCATAAAACAGGACATCGGCCTGACAGTAAGGCGCTTTATACGCCAGCATAGTCAACATCGCGACCAGCGTGGCCGCAGTGGTATCCCAGACCTGGCCGTGATACTGAAACAGTCCCGCGGCCAGTGCGGCCACTAGTGCCGCCAGCGCGATCCCGGCCAGCTTGCCTCGCGCGAAGAACTCGTCCTCGGTCAGCCCCGGACGATAGAGGAACGCCATCACCGCCGGATAAATCGGCATCCGAGCCCGATCGCCGACGGCGGCAAAATTCGTCTCGGCCAACTGCCGGGCGTGACCGAGATAAGCACTCTGGTCCGAGGCATGTCGATCGGTGTTGACGCGGTGACCTTGTTGCAGAGCGCCCCAGAGGAACAGCACGCTGGCCAAGCCCCAGATCGCTCCGTACGCCAGGAGTTTGTTCATATAACCTATGGTACAACGCACTTCGTCACGCATTTGTAGCCGACAACGATCTCCTTCTTAATCAGCACGTTCTTATAGAACAACTTGCAGTTGGGACCGCAGTCACCACGGCACCCAGGATGCTGCTCACAGACCGGCACACACTTGGTGGAGTAGACCACCTTCTTGATGGGCACCTTTTCGGTGACCATCTTGCAACAACCTCCAGACACACATGTCCCGTCAGCATTGCAACCGGAGGGATCACCCGCGGGGACGGACTGCTCCTGTGCGGCGACGATCGCGGCCATACCGGCGATCGCGATCACAGCGAGCGCTGTCCAGAGTTTCGTTTGCATCGGTTGAGTCCTTATCGGTGGTCACGGCCGCAGGTGAGTGGCCGCAGAGGTTGTTAATGCAGATTCAGACTCCGCTATACCCTCTCGAACACGTACAAAAGTAGGAGCGTAGACATTACTAAGCAGGTGAGCCCCGTCCCGTAAGGGCATTGGTATCTACACAACGCTAAGCTGAATTTATGTAGGGGATTGCAGTAGCCAATTCCTTGAGTCGGTTGAGATCTATATGTTCCAGCATT
>JAQGHS010000183.1 GCA_028291605.1 Planctomycetaceae bacterium
TCCACAAATTCCACGGTGACGGTCGTCTCGGACTGGACCGGCAAGTACCCATCTTTCAGCGTGGTCGCCCGGATCGTCAGGTCGTAATAGCCCTTCAGACCAGCTGTCGCCAGGGGAGTCATCTTGAACTGCGGATGAATCAATTCAGGAGCGACTTCCATTGGCTCAGCCTTTAACTTGCCTTCCAATTCAAACGGGACGAGCAGCTCCAATTTGACCGGCGCGGGCAATTGCGGCGACCGGGAAATCGTCAGCGGAATCGTGAATGGCTCGGTTGCTGAGACCTTGAGTTCATCATTCTTGTGGCCAACTTTCATCAGAGCACCGCCGGGCAAAAATCCAATGCGGGTCAGCAACCGTTTGGTGACGAATCGTTCGTTTCCGGCCGGATCCTTGATCTTCGCGACGCCATTCAGGACGATCCGCGAGGTTCGCGTCGTCTCGAGCCATTCGGGCAGCGTCACCGGATAAATGACCTGCACGGCCCCGGGCGGAACGATTTGCTCCGGCCCCCGAATTCCCTGGCGATGGCGATCATTGAAGCCGGCCATCTCGAGCCGGATTTCTCCATTGAAGCCAGGGTCGCGTTCGACGGTCACAGGTGCCGGGAAAGCCGTCCCGCGCGGCCATTTCAAGACGTCATCCTTACCGCCCCCTTCAATCGTAAACGGAGGCTTCAAGGTCCCAGCCACCAGGACGGGACCGGCAGTTCGTGTGGCCGGTTGGCCCGCGACCGGCGCAGCGGCATTCACCGTGACCATGGCTGCAAGAGCGGGGGCAGTGGCCGCAGATGTCAGTTCTACACTCAGAGCGGCGGCTCCTGGCGCGATCGTCAGGTCCGGCGGCGCCGTCACGGTGACGCCGGGGGGTAAACCAGTGACTTCAATTTTGACGGGTTCAGCATAACCTTCACGACGGTCGAGCGTCACCGGCAGGGCAATCTTCCCTCCCACTGGGATTGCCAGCAACTCGGGAATCTTGATCGCAAAATCAGGCTGCGGTGTCGACACACTCAGATTGTAGGTTGATGCGGTCGAACCGCTGCGTCCAGAGGCATCCGTAATGACAACTTGATACTGTTCGGCCGCCGGCGCCTTGAAGAGCAGGCCCGCGTCGGTTGTTCCCGCCAGATCATCATTCGTCGCGACCTGCACGCCCTTTGAGTCGAAAATCGTCACCGACAAATCCAGCGACGCCCCGACACCCTCAGCGGCGGCAGAAATCCAGACCGTCTTCATCGGGTCGCCCAGGATCTGGTAGCGATCCTCGCCATAGCGTTCCGACAACGTCCCGGTGACGCCACCCGGAATTGCCAATTGGCGAGTTGCCGGATTGACATCGGCGGGCTCGAGGGCCTGAGGCAGGTCGCTCAGCAACATGCGTGTGGTGACGATTCCAAATGCCGTCTCGACTGGGCAATCCCAAGTCTTGACTCCAGGCGTGGCGGGAAACGCGATATTACGCGCCAGCGTCTGGAGCTTGGCAGCACCGGTTGCAATCCCGTAACCGACGAAGGTCACCGATTGCGATTCGCCACGTTTACCGCAAGCAGGGACGGCCGCCAGGACCTGCGGAAGCGGTGTGACTTCCAGCCGGTAATTCATGGCTCGGTCACCACGAAAATCGAGATCATAAATGCTGACGGTATATTCCTCACCGGCCAGCGCGGCAATCGTCACCGCAGGATCACGATGTTCCGAATCCACGACATCCGCGACCATCTTCCCGGCTTTATCGCGAATCTGGATGATCGCTCGCACCGCCGAGTTCAGTCTCTTGGCAACGATCTGGCACGTCACCGGCCCCGCTTTGGGAACGGAGAACCGATAGAGATCGACCTCTTCAATCTTCGTTAATTGTCCCGACACTATCACCGGCAAGGCCGGCAACGTTTGCACTTCGCTGTTCTTTCGACGAAACGCTTCGATGACTTCAGGGGTGCGACTGACCATGAACACGCCACGGGTGGTCGCGCCGTTGGCATTGGCCGCCTGCCAGTAGATGGGTCCCACTGGCAGGTCCGCCGGCAACGTCAATCGCACCGGGGTTTCGCGAGGCATGGGCAGGGCACTGCCGCGCCCCTTCTTGCCGAACCAATAGGGAGGCTCGGGAACAATGACTTCACCTGGCGGGCCGAGAACTTCCAGCTTGACTCGGGGATCGAGCGAAAAGATTTGCATGTCCGGGGTCCAGTCATAGCCCCCCAGCTTCGCCTCGACCACAGTTCCGGCTTGACCACCCTGGGGTGAGATATAGCCGATGGTCGGAATTTGCTGAGCAAACAGCGAACTCCCGCTCCCCATGAGGGCCACAAGACACAATCCACACCAGACTCCGGCACGCCGCATTTCTGTCATGCTGTTTCTCACCCGAATTGATGGCAACCACTGTTCGCGATGTCACGACTCAGTACCACCCATGAAGATATCAGCCAGGGCTGATGTTTGCCACCCGACTTTCCGCCAAATTGGAGGCAAATCGATGTAGCCGAAGTTGCCAAGACTTCGGGGGATTTCACCAATGCGGGCAGAACTCTTGGCGAGTTCGGCTACGAACAAGCCGCCGCCACCCGGCTTCACGGAAACTCATTTCCCCAGTCGCGTCTGCCGGCGATAGGCTCCCGGAGGCATGCCCGCCTGTGAATGAAACAGCGCAATCAGGCGTTTCGCTTCGTGGAAACCGCACCGCTCGGCGACCTCGTTGATCGACAGGTCGGTGGAGATCAACAATTGTTTGGCGCGCTCGAACTGCACGCGGATCAATTCTTCCTTGGGAGTCCGTCCCAGTAAGGCCTTGAAGCGACGTTGTAGCGTACTGACGCACAGGTCGCTGCGTCGCATGGCATCTTCCACGCGAATGCCGTCACAAGCGTGCTCGCGGATGTACCGGATCAGGTCAACCAGTTCCTGATCATCAATCGCGATCACATCGGTCGAGCGCCGCGCGACGACTCCGATCGGCGGCAGGAAGATTTCCTTCTGTTTAACTTTCGCCCCCGACATCATCTCGTCCAGCCAGGCCGCGGCCCGGTAGCCGCTGCGTTCCGGCCCGAGATCGACGCTGCTCATCGAGGGCTGCGACAAGTTACACAGGAACTCGTCGTTATCGACCCCCAGGATGGCCACGTCATCGGGGACACGCAGTCCCACCACCCGGCAGACCTCGGCGACCTGCAGGCTGCAGTCGTCCGAACAGCCCATGATGGCCACCGGTCGCGGCAGGCCTTTCACCCAGGCCACTAATTGCTCTCGGTCATACTCTCCGATCGCGTGTGACTCTCGGGCACGACGCGGCTGAAAGACATGGCATGTACCCCCGGCGTTTTCCGCAAGGCGTGTGAAATACTCACCACGTTCCTCCGCCCACCAGATCTTGGGACGGCGGGAAAACCCCAGAAACGCAAAATTGGTAAATCCACGCTCGAGAAGATGACCGAAGGCCAAATCGACGATCAGGTGATTGTCGACACCGACCGACGGGATTCCGTACTCCGGAAACGCCAATCGCAAGTCCACGACCGGCACTCGTTTCGCCAACACGGCTTCGGCCAGTTGGGGAGTATCCGCCCGGACGAGAACACCATCGCCCCGCCAGTCACGAAACCAGGCAGGTGGCGGCTCACCGAGACCACACGGCTGAAAATAAATCGACCACGGGCCGTGTTCATGTTCATAGCGAATGATGCCGCGCAGCACCCCGCGACCATACTCACGCGAGGTCTCGACAACCACGGCAACACGTTTGACCGCTGATGACATGCTGCGAATTCCAAAGTAGCCTTCACGCTCCGCGTGAAGATAGCCGGGCGCGCGGACAAACTGTTAAGTCATTCAACGTCAACCGCGAGCTCGGCTGACTTCACGCGGAGCGTGAAGGCTACATTGCGATCATACCACAAAAAGGAATCGGAATACTACTTCCGGTATTGGGCTAGTATTACGCCGGGGTCATAATGAGAGTCGAATACAGATCAATCGGTTATTCGGGTGTGGGCTTTGCGTTCGGTCGCGTCTGCATGAGGATTGATTGCCATGCTCTCCATTATTGATTCGAGCTGCCGCGGAGCAGGCGGTCGACCTACGCGCCGCGAATTGCTGCGCATCGGCGGCCTGGGATTGGGCGGTCTCGCGGCCAGTGGGCTGGGCTGGCCGAATCTCGGTGCGGCCCAATCTCGGGTGACTGGCGAACGACGCGGAGCGAACCTGGTTCAAACCAACAAGTCGGTCGTGCTACTGTTTTTGCAGGGCGGACCGCCCCAGATGGAAACGTTCGATCCCAAATTCGACGTTCCCGATCACATCCGCAGTTGCACGGGTGAACTCCAAACTAAACTGCCCGGTGTCTGGTTCGGTGGTAATTTTCCGCAGCTAGCGCAGCGGGCTGACCGCTTGGCCGTCGTGCGATCTTATGGAAGTGGCGAAGGAAGCCACGAGCAATACGTCGCGCTCAACGGCGGAACGCCATTCAAAGGGACGATGGGGGCAGCCGTCGCTCGCGGAAAAGGGGCGTTGGACCCTCGCACCGGGATGCCCAATCATCTCCTCATCATTCCCGAGGCGATTGATCCGATCGCAAAACTGGACGGGAATATCAGCGATGTCTTTTCGCTGCAGTACGTCTTGAAGCACTATGGAGCCGCCGGTTCGCTGGGCAGTATGTACGAGGCGTTCGTGCCGCGCGGCGTGAACAGTTTGCTCGCCAACATGACCCTGCAGATTCCCAGCGAACGGTTCAATGAGCGCCGGTTGCTGCTGCAGCGGTTTGACGACCTGCGGCGCACCGTCGAGCACATGCCCGAAATGGAAGGTGTCGCGGCCCTGCGCGAGCAGGCCTATACCATTCTGAATCGCGGCATGGGGAGTGCCTTCGATCTCACCCAGGAAGACCCGCGCACGCTGGCCCGCTATGACACCAGCCACCTGTTCAACATGGCCGACTATCATGCCGGTGGCAAGTATTACATCAACAAGATGAATCAGTCGCGCATTACGAACTTGCTGGGCAAGCAGTTGCTGATGGCCCGACGGCTATGCGAAGCAGGCTGCGGATTTGTCACCGTCGTTGATGGCGGCTGGGATCTCCATGGGGACGTTAACAATCCCAACACTCCCCAAGGCATGGCGATCCTGGGCCCACAATTGGATCACGCCGTGGCCGCCTTCCTGGACGATGTTCGCGAGCGCGGTCTCAGCGATAAGATCCTGCTGGTGATCACCGGCGAAATGGGACGAACGCCCTTCAAGACGACGAAGACTGTGGGTGAAGGAGCGACGGGACTGGGAGGAACCGGGCACTGGAGCGACCTGACACCTCTGGTGCTGGCGGGGGGTGGACTAAAAATGGGTCAAGTGATCGGAAAGTCCGACCGCCTCGCTGCCCGGGCGGTCACCCAACACTACACGCCGGCGAATCTCTTAGCCACGATCCTGCATACACTCTTCGATGCCGGACAAGCCCGGATCACCCCCGACGCACTTCCGGCAGATTTTGCCAAATTGGTGGTCGACGGAACCCCGATCGCTGGTCTTCTCTGACCGCCATAGGATGGTCGCCCCGGCCGTCACATCTTCGCTTGTTGACGATCGCAAACACATAGACGCCAATGGGCCGCCTTAGCTCGCGCCGCATTACAGATCATCTGACATCTGTCGTATGCGCAACTTACATGATCTTAATTATCATTAGTCCCCTTTCGACTCTCGCCCTAATTGCTGATACCAGAAAAGGGAATCGGAATACTAACTTCGGTATTGTCGATCGACTTAGAACAATACAAGATCAGACCATCAAATCGATAATCTCCCACCACGCGTATCTCTGCGACGTGGCAGGCTTCACTATTTCGTTCGGACTTATTTTCCTTATTGGTGAAGGAGCCGTCAGTGAGAGACCAGTCGCCGGTACGTCGCCATCGTGGCTTTACTTTAATTGAATTACTGGTGGTAATAGCGATTATTGCGGTCTTAATTGCACTGTTGTTGCCTGCGGTCCAGCAGGCGCGCGAGGCGGCAAGACGCAGCCAATGCAAAAACAACGTCAAGCAATTAGGCTTGGCTCTGCACAATTATCATGACACAATGCAGTGTTTCCCATACTCCAGTACCGGTCCGCAAAGCCTCGGCAATGCTGCGGTCGGAACACAGCACACCTGGAATGAGCTAATTCTTCCGTACATGGAGCAGGCTCCGCTCTATAATCAAATCAACTTCAGCGCCGATAATTGCAGCGCCGCAAACCTCGCCGTACTAAACAACCGCATATTAACATTCCAGATCTGTCCCAGTAACCCGTTCGGCTCCGGAAGGACAGCTTGCGATGGAACGGTTTTCTCCGCATATCTCTGTGGAAACTGGTCGACCGGGCTGATGTGCTATGCGCCGAATGTCGGGCCGGCCATCACCAATTTATGGGGAACGACTGCCGCAGAGGATTGTCGTTTGCTCGGTTCACCCGCCTATTGCGCCACCGTGGGCAGCACTTTCATGGCGACCACATCCGCTCAAACGCCCGGTATTTTCAACTTCTGCGGTGTGGTGATCTCGCGAATCCGCGACATTACCGACGGATCCAGCAATACGCTGCTGCTCTGCGAGCGCAAAGGAGAATTGAACCAATACATGGGTCTTTTTACTCCCGGACATCAGGGAGTGCTAACGGGGATGAAGATCAACAGTTCCCTAATTAACGCGACCAGCTCCACACAATATCTCGTGAACAGCGGAGCAAGCAGCCATCACGTCGGCGGTGCACATTTTCTACTGGGAGATGGCTCGGTCCGCTTTATCAGCAATAACGTGGATTTTGTCACGTACAACTACCTGGGGGCCAAGGCCGACGGAAATGTCGTGGGTGATTTCTAATCGTGATCGTGCCTGGCAGAGGCTGCCCGACGTTCATTTTGGCGATGGCAGTCTGGCAATTATTGTCGACTGACAATTGCTGCAAGCTTTCCCTGTGCGCTCTTCGTCGGGAGGACGCATTCCGTATTTCATCGTCCTGAGATCTACTTGAACATGATGACCAGACAGCGAATCTGCCTATTGCTTTCCACTGTCCTGGCTGTCGGTTGGTGTTCGGGTTGCGGCGGAGAAACGCCGATTCGCCGTGCCAGCGTGCACGGGACGGTGAAATGGAATGGCGAGCTGATTGAAGATGGCACGATTGTGTTCGTCCCGATCAATGGGACACGAGGCCAGCCGGTCGGCACTCCCATTGTGGGAGGGGAGTATTCTGTGGAGACCGAAAACGGTCCGTCGGTCGGCGCCAACAAGATCGAACTCTACGCAAATCGCAAGACCGGCAAGAAGGTGAAAGGCGCCTTCCCTGCCGAAGCGGTCATTGAGCAGGTTCAGCAGTACATTCCCGAAGAATTCAACAAGAAGAGCGAGACGACTGCCGAGGTGTCGAATGGGGAAAATCAGCTCGATTATGACCTGAAACCGAAGTGACCGGCTCGGTGGATTCTGATCCGCTGGACGTTGTCGGAGGCGCTGTTTCGAGGCCGCCGGCCCAATCGAAAGTGATCGCTGTTGCAAGACAAGTTCTGATAGCTGTTCTTATTGGAAAACTACTCGCTCTTCAGCGAATTCGGCTTATGCCGGCCTGAGTGTTCCGCGTTTTTATCAATTTCAGCTGGCCAAGGAGTCTTCGATGAGACACCAACAGAGGCGACATTGCCGCGGATTTACGTTGATTGAGTTGCTGGTGGTTATTGCCATTATTGCCGTCTTGATTGCGCTTCTGCTGCCAGCCGTTCAGCAAGCCCGAGAAGCGGCCCGTCGTACGCAATGCAAGAACAACCTCAAGCAGCTTGGCCTGGCCTTTCACAATTATCACGACTCAGCCCTGCGATTTCCTTATTCGTCATCGGGTCCGCAAAGCGGTGGCAGCATCGCGCTGGGCATTCAGCCGGTCGGAACGGCGCATACTTTTAGCGAGTTCATCCTGCCTTATATCGATATGGCGCCTCTATACAACCAATTGAATTTCAGTGCCCACAACTGCGCCGCACCGAATTATGCGTTGCTCAATAACCGGCTTTATTCGTTCCAAGCCTGCCCCAGCGATCCGTTTAGTTCAGGAAAGACGACGTCAACCGGCGGCATGTTTTATGGTCCTTGCGGCTCAGGTGCTTCCACCTGGAGTACCGGCCTCATGTGTTATGCCGTCTGCTCCGGGCCCACCCGCACGCCCTATTGGTCGGGAGTCGGCCTGGACTGTGCGTCTGCGGGATCACCGGCCTATTGCGCTGTCCCGAATACCAATCACCTGACATCCGTCCCATCGGAAGCTCCGGGCGTGTTCGCCGACAATGGCATCGTTTCCAACAACATCGCCACGATTACGGATGGAACGTCCAATACATTTCTGATTGGAGAGCGAAAGGGTGAACTCTCGCTCTATAAAGGGATCTTCAGTGACACGCAGCCCGGACTGATGACGGGTATGAAGATTAACAGTCCAAGAATCTTGCCCACGAGCGACGGCTCCTATGAACCGAACTGCGGGGCGAGCAGTCATCATGTGGGCGGAGCACATTTCACGATGTGCGATGGCGCGGTGCGATTTGTGAGCAACAACATCGATTTTGCTCTCTACAACTATCTCGGTAATAAGAGCGACGGACAGGCGATCAGCGACTTTTGAGTCGTGATCGAAATGCTTGGTGCATCCCAGCACCTCCTATTCGTCTGTTGAATCTCGCGACCGTGATGCGGCTAGCTTGTTTTGAAAATATCGAATTGTCAGCGTGGGAATATCGTCGATGCGGATTTCGATTTGGTCATGCAGGTTGATTGGAGCTTTGTGCCTGGTTGTTGCCGGAGGCTGCAATGGCGACGACACGAAGCCCTTTAAGAATCTGGTGCCAGTTACTGGTTACGTGAGTTTCCAGGGCGAACCATTGGAGCACGGAATTGTCTCCTTCGCTCCCGTTGCACCTGACGGGCAAGCGGCCACTGGCCAGGTCACGAACGGCAGGTTCACGATGATGACCACGGTGTCGGCCCGGGGTGTGATTGCGGGAAAATACAAAGTGATTGTTGAATCGAACGAGACTTCCGACGGTGCTCCGTCCACGAATCCCAGCCAGCTTTATGCCAAACCAAAGAGCTTGATCCCCGAGAAGTACAAGAGTGTGGCGACTTCGGGATTGGAGATTGAAGTCGTCAGCGGGATGCCGGCCCCGAATTGGAATTTGGAGCCTTAATACCGCAACGGTTCCCGTCATCTGCACAGAAACGGGAATTTAGAAGGTAGGTGGTTTTGCAACGGGTTGATTGATTGGGGGCTGATTAATTGGCGGCTGGACGAACGTTGGTTGAGTCGCGGGCTGCTGCACATTCGGCTGGCGATTTCCCGGTAATTGCCTCAACCAATTCAAGGCTGCGGGAATGCCTTCTCGAATCATGGCATCGTAATGTCCCCCTGTCTGGACTTCGATGAGCGTCGACGGCTTACCCAACGCTTGCAACTGCGCGTGGAAAGCACGTGTGGTGCTGGCCGGTTCGTTGTTGTCATCCTGTGCGTGAAACAACAGGACAGGGCAGTTCAGATGCGCGGCGTGGGTCTTCGGTGAACTTCTCTTCAAGAACGTATAGATCCCCGGGAATTCGCGATTCGCGGTCATTGGGTTGAGGTTGGGTGTGAGCCGCGTTTCGACATCCGAAGCGGCAGCATACGCGATGCAGGCCTTAATGCGAGGCTCATGTTCCGCCAGGAGCAATGCCAGCACTGCGGCTGAACTGTGCCCGGCCGCATAGATCCGATTAGGATCGACCTGGGGCACGTCAGTAAGGACAAATTCCAAGGCGTTTCGACCGTTAACGACTCCGGCTTGTGCGTCCTTAAAAACCACATACTCACTCATCGTCGGCTGAGCACCGGAGACGGGGCTGGCTCCATCGATCGAGTACTCCAACACTGCGTAGCCCGCTCGTACATAGGGGGCGGTTTCGTCCGTATAGGTCGCGTCGCCCAATTCCAGTCCCGTCAACAAAGTTGATCCTGCAGGTGCAATTAAGATGCACGGCAGCGACTGCGCGGGATGCTCGCCGGCGGGCAAATGCAGTCGCATATGCATCCGCGAACCCGCATAGCTATACCTCTGATTTTTGGGCCCAATTTCAGCAACGGTACCTGGAATTCCATCTTGCCGGCCCTGCAGGGGACCCATCGCAAATTGCGCTCGCGCCGCGGATGCGAGCGGAAATAGCTCGGTAGCGTCCCTGTCGACTCGCGGGCCCATGGGGGAACCGCTCAGTACTTGAGCTACCACGTGAGCCGGATTCACCGGCACGCCCGCCGCACGGTAGGCTTGCGTCGCCCCAGTGATGACGACCCAGCCACCGGCCCACGCCACCACACCGAACAGACAGGCGCCGCCAACCCGGTCCCAGCGGGAAATCATGTACCAGAGAGCATAAAATGGTACACACAGGCAGAGCAGGACACACATGAAGTGCTCTTTGCCTGCAATGAAGTAGAACGCCAATGTCGACCCCACCACCAACACGAAATTAATGACGAGGGCGATCAGCAGAAACCAGGAAGCGGCGGCCGGATAATGAAAGCCCATTCCGAACAGCACCATCATTCCGAGCAGGAATACCGGTACGGCAATTGGCAAAATCTCAGTCGACTTGATCGCTTCCAGCCAAGGCCCCACGTTGATGGAAACGGCTTTCCGTCGAGACTTCTTCTTTTTGGATTTCGGTTTAGGCCGGATCGTCGGCAATTCCTCTTCAGGTTCATCCTCCCAGTCGTCGAGCTCATCCAGAATTGGCCTGCGGCGGCGCGGCGCTGGCGAATCCGCAGCCTCACCACCCGGCACGCGGATGGGTTCTGAACAGGACTTGCAACGGACTCGCTTGCCCGCAAGTTCATCCTTTACCCGAAATTCACCAAAGCAATGTTCACAAATGACCGAGATCGACATGGCCCGCCCTTCGACACTTCGAATCCGTACTTCCAGTCTGCAACATGGACGCCCCCATCACCCGAGTCAGGTGAAAATGGGTCCAATTGGCCGAAAGTTTACTGCATGTCGACAACGGGTGTAAATGTCACACACGCCAGATTAGTGCACCTGCGGAAGGGTATTCCAGACGTGGAATTGGCGCGTCGATCGGCCGCATCTTTTGCTGCGAAACGATATCACGGGGTGTCAGCCGAAGTCGTCTCGACTTCGGGGGCTGCGACTAAGTCGGCCAGAACTCTAGGCAGTTCTGCTACGCAGTCCCTAGGACCCGTCGGCAGCAGTCAACTCAGAGGGCTGTTTGCACAAGGTGACGCAGTTGCCGCGGTCATTGAAACTGACCGAATTCATGTAGGACCGCATCAGAAAAATCCCGCGGCCACTGTCGCGTTCCCAGTTCTCCGGCGAGGTTGGATCAGGAATCGATGCCGGATTGAATCCAGTTCCCTGGTCCTCAACCTCCAGCAGCACCTGATCACGGTCAATCACATGCCGAATGATCACAGGTTTGCCTGGAGAATTGTGATAAGCGTGCTTGAAAGAATTGAGAACGGCCTCTTCCAAAGCCACTCGAACGCCCACGATATCGCGCCGAGCGAAGCCAGAATGAGCCATCTTGCTGGCGACATTTTCGATGACCGCGGACATATCGGCCGGCGATTTCACACTTTCAGTCATTTGCACTGCTTGATTGCCGGTAACTGCGGCGGCGGAATCCCGTCCCGTGTGTTTGTTGGCAGCGTGCATCAGAAATTGCTCCGGAGATTGTCCGAGACCGAATTGAAATGCGAATTCTGGCAATCGCATTTCTGTTAGATTACGCAAATTGCGTTCCCTCCGCATAGCCCAGTTGCTCCATAAAACACTCATTCCGCAAAAGCAATGGTAATTGTAGTTTGCGACGGCTTCCCCAAAGCATGTGGCACAATCACAGCCAGGCACGCTGGTCGGTCATCGATCACCTCGCCGGATTTTCGAGGAGGGTGGCATTTCATCGGTCAATCCAGCGGTTGATCGCTCACCCATAACCTTGAATCGCTCTCCGAGAATACATGGCTCGACCGACGGTTCGTTCACTTTTTTAAACATTGCGATACCGTCGTGTACAGTACCCAATCGGCAATGTATACGAGCCTTGACAGTTTGCTTAGTGGCATCCTTATTGCATTTGCCGTGGACTCATTGGGAATCGCAAGTACTTGCAGCCGGGAGCGAAGTCGTGGAAAGATCGCACATCAATCTAGTGAGGTTTATTGGCGGTCCATTCGATGGCTTCCACCAGCACGTCTCGGACGCAGTTGATGACCTTCCATCGCGAATTGCGATCCCTGTGAATCAACGATCGGCCCAGGTACTCGGCTTGGCATCAGCTCCGTCGCAAGCTCGCCGCACGGTAATCTATCACCTGCAATTGTTGGCCGGCGTCGCCACGTACTCCTTTCATCCAGCATGTCTCGTGTCAGATGTCGTATCGGAAGTCGAACCGACAATCGGCAGTGAAGTATCGTGCGATCAGATTTCACCCCGGGCTAATAGCAGTTAGGCAGATTTTCCTTGAATCGCTCAATCGCAAAGCGTACAACAGAATTTGCCGTAGCGGTATCAAGCTCGGACCCAAATACCAGTCAGAGATCATCGTTCTGGGGCGTCAGGGTGTCGCCTAGCGACGCAATCCCGTTATCGGGAGCGCCAATCTCATTTGGGCGTACCGCTACGGCATTTGTTTTGCCACAGCGCGCAGCAGAACAGCCTAACAAAGTTCAACCCGATTGTTGTTCCGAACCGTGGGCCAGCGCCCAGCGGCTGATTAGCTGTCACACCTGCCGAAGGTAGAGATCACTCAGCGCATCGCGCGCAATCCAGCCTGGAAGCTGATCGTACGAAGTGGATGTTCGCAGCGCATCGCCGCCGCGGCGATCAACGTCCGATCTGCTGTCCATGACGGCGGTTACGCTCGGATGTGTTCTTCGACTCGCTGGCGCGGAGTTTGCGAGAATCTCCATTCACACCGCACAGTACGTGCAAACAAGCGCTCGTAACTTGTTTATACGTTTGCAAATGGAGTGAGCGCCACATGGATGAAGCGATACCGTCCGAGATCATCAATTTAATTGGGACGTCCCATCTCCGAGGGCGTTCGCTGCTACTCGCGAGACGAACGGACCTCGATGAAGTCGGACATAGCGCCGATCAGTGGTTGCTGGTCACCGAAAAGGAATGTGCCGTTGCGGTCCTCGGGGACGCCATACGTGGGCTTTGTCCCCGTTGCGTACGGACATTCCAGTTCGAACACATCGACGGCTGCCGCATTCAGGCGGAAGTGGGTTCTGGCTACCTGCAGGTCCGCCATGCGGGAGTCTGGGTCGATCTGCTCCGTTTCTCGAATCGCTTAACGCCACAGTTTCGCGACATCGCTTGTAAGCTGGAACAACTCCGGCGATTTGGCGAGTTCAAAGTTGAGCCGGCCGACGACGCAAACTGTGACGCCGACGCGCGAGCATCGAATAATGGGAAGTCAGACTCGCGGGCCCAACGTTCTCTGCGTCTGTTGCAGACATTGGGACGTGTATTCCACCTGCTGCGGCCGTTTCGCACGAAGGCCATCGTCATCGGCATCTTATCGCTGGTCACTGTCGCCATTGAACTCATTCCGCCATGGCTGCAAAAGATCCTCGTCGACAACATCCTCGCCGGCAAGGAATCCAGTTCACCGATTCCGCAATTGTTAATCATGCTGGCAACCATCGTTGTCTGCCTCGCGTTGGTGAGGCTGGTTTCAGCGTGTCTGGCCGTCTGGAAATCGAGACTCTCCAGCGACATTGGCACCCGCCTGACGGCTGACCTGCGGATGCAGATGGTGGATAAACTGCAACGGCTGTCGGTGTCCTACCAC
>JAQGHS010000189.1 GCA_028291605.1 Planctomycetaceae bacterium
GGTCGGAGTCGCCGACCCTGGCAGCGTCGGCCACGGGAGTCACCAGGCATATCAACCAGCGGGCGGCGGTGGGGGTGGCGGAGCTGAAAACAATCCCGCCAGTGTGGGAACTTGACCGGCTGGCAGCCAGTTGGACTGGCCATTCGCCCACACCAATGTTGCACCGTTGATCTCGCGGGTAGAAATGCCTTCCGCCAATTGTTGCGTCGAAAACGGTCCGCGCGTCTGGCCATTCACGGCCACGTGCCACTGGACCGCAGCGGGTGGCGGTGGAGGTGGGGGGCTGGCACCGACGGGCATGGCGGTCGGAGGCACGCTGGCTTGCGTGACGGCATTGGCCATCTGGCCGGCCATCGCGAAACCCATCCCCAATCCCAGGCCGTTGGCGGCAGCGCCACCGGACGGATTCCCTGCCGCCAGCGGCAAGGAGTTGGCAAACTGAAACTGCTGATAGCGGCCCATGTCGCCCAACACGCCCATGCTGCTTCGCGTGTCGAGAGCCTTCTCCACCTCTTCGGGCAACGACACGTTGACGATCGACATCTGTGGAATCGACAGGCCGTATTCGTCGTCAATACGTTCGCAAACCAAGAGGCGTAGCGCGTCAGAGAGTTGCTGGTAACTGCTCGAGATATCGAGGGCCGCGATCTTGGCCTTGCCCAGCATTTCCGCGAACGCCGTGGCGATCAGGGACCTCAGTAACTCGGTGATTTCGTCGGCTTCGACCACACCGTCGGTACCGACCAATTCCTTCAGCAAGGCCTTGGCGTCGATCGCTTTCAGCGAGTAAGTTCCGAAGGCCCGCAGGCGGATCGGACCGAAATCCGCATCACGGTACATGATGGGATTCGGGGTGCCCCATTTCAGATCGGTGATCTGACGGGTGCTGACGAAATACACTTCGGAACGAAACGGGCTGTTGAACCCGAATTTCCAACCCATAATCGTCGACAAGAGGGGCAGATTGTCAGTCGTCAACGCATAGTTGCCGGGCTCGAACACATCGGCCAACTGCCCGCGATGGACAAACACGGCGACTTGTCCGGGCCGGACAATCAACTGAGCACCGTTCTTGATTTCGTTTTGGTAACGTGGAAATCGCCAGACCAGCGTCTGGCGGGTATCGTCGATCCATTCGATAATGTCGACGAATTCACCACGTAGTTTGTCAAACAAGCCCATGAGTGATCTCCGTAAACATTGGTCTGTTGAAGCGTGATGTCCTGGAAATGAACGTGATCGGCGACTGGCCCTGATTCTATCGACCGATATTACGTGGAATCAAGGAGTTCCGATGACATCGTTCCCCTCGTGATGCAGTTGCCACGACTCAGAGAACGTAAACTCGGCGAAAGCGGATCACGCGAATTTAGGATCCGGTCAATGACGATCCCTGGCTCACGATGCCTGGTTCGGCACGGGCTCGGATTCGTCGACCGCATCGGGGGCCACAGATGAAATGTCATCTGACAACACGGATACTGGATCTGCGATGTCGACGGTCACTGGCTGAACCATCGATAATTCTGGCCAGCTAATCGCATTGCGGCCGCTTGCTTTCGCTTTGAATAGAGCGGCGTCAGCAGTGGCGATCAATTCCTCAGCAGTCAGTCCGTTTTCGGGGTAAGTGGAAAAACCTCCGCTGACTGTAATGTTCAGTTTGTTGTCCTGCCAGAGAATGTTCGACTGCAGTAGGTGTTGCCGGATCAGTTCGCCAATACGGGCCGTTCCCAAGGGGCCCATGCCGGGCAGAATGACCGCGAATTCGTCTCCTCCATAGCGCGCACAAAGGGCACGATCACCCGCACGGAGGTGGGCCAGGCAACTCCGCAAAATCCCACCAAAAGCTCGGAGCACCTGATCTCCGGCCGGATGTCCCTGGCTGTCGTTGATGGACTTGAAGCGGTCAATGTCGAACAGGATCAGCGACAACTCGGAACTGGTCGCATACGCGATCTTCAGTTCTCGATCTAGTTCACTGTCAAACACACGTCGATTCGCGATCTGCGTGACGGTATCCAATTTGGCCTGTCGCGAAACTTCCGTGTGCTGAATCAAGAACGATAATTTGTCGACATACAATTCTGCGGCCCAGTGCATCAGATTCTGGTGCATCAAGGTAAAAGGCGTGCCGGTCGATCGGGTCACACAGAGCATTCCAATCGGTTTCGATGGCGTGCCAATCGGCATCAGGATCGCCGATTGAAGCGGTTCCTGCAGGCCCATCCCTGACAGTGAATACTCATCAAAGAGTGTACTGCCCAGCCGGTCTGCTGTGCCCCTGGCGAACAGTTCTTCGCTACGCTGCCACAACTCGCGCGCACCGAGTGAGGGGGCCGCGCCACCAGCGACCGGCGGGGCTTCGGTGCCATCTGCCGAACGCGCGTAAAACAGCACGGCGCAATCGGCGTGCAGTCGACTCTGTAAGCTTCTCACAAATAGCTGCGTCATCTGCAGCGGCGTCTCATACTGATGGTCGAACACATTTCGCAGAGCCAGCCGATCGGCGCTGACTCGTAGTTCCTGCTCTTGCACAGCGTGCGATTCGAGAGACTCCAGATGGCGGGCGAGTTCTGAGCACAACCGCTGAACCAACTCAGTTTGTTGATCAACGGGAACCTCGGCGGGGAACAGACTGGACGTTACCAGCAAGCCAAAGCTGCGTTCGCCCTGGCGTACCGCAAAGACATACAACTGCGACCCGCTACGATTGCGATCCGCCGATCCAAAATTCAGCAGGAAACGGCTCTTGGCAACGCGCGGGTCTTTGAAGACAACCGGTTTGCCTGTCCACGCCGGACGCAAAGTCTCGTCGTCGATATCGATGACATCGGGGGGGCACTCCTGCAGGCCACGATTCTGGAAGATGTGAGGTTCGGGATGCAGCGCAATATAGGCTGCCCAGCCAGAGCTGAGATCAGGCACCAACCGCTCAAGTAACGTCTGAACCAGTTTTTCAGGTGGCGGCGCAGCGATGAAGTCACGCAGCAGATCATTTTCGACCGTGGCCACTGAACAGTCCCGTTGGGTCTCAACGAACTGATTTTCCAAGTCCTGCAGCGCGGCACTGACCCGGGCGTGCTCCTGCCGGATGCGCGACATGCGGTAGAGATAGATCAGGTACTGCAACAGACACACGAGCGACAGCGAAATCAAATAGCCACCGCTGACCGTCAAGCGGGCAAATTCCGTGAGCGTTGGAATGAAGGCGAAGAGGGTCATAACGCACAGCTCTGATCACAGAGACGCAATTCCTCGTCAGTCCGCGACAAGGTCTTCGAGCATAACACGAGACTGTATTATTTAGGGCAACTCTCGCTTTGGTAAAGATCGTATGTCTGATGGTCCGGTCATTGTTTTCGAGACGATTCGCTTGGAATGCGCATCGGCGACCACAGGACCGGGTGTTTTATGCTGTAAAGCTAGCTCAAGAATAACAGAACTCTTCCCAGTCGCGACCGTGACCTCATAAACCAATCACAATTGCGTCCGCGCGATCCGCAGACACGCGAGATTCGATATACGTAGTACATTCCCTATCCTTGACACATTTGCTGCGTTGGAAAGTGCTGTTGTGTATACATGTGAGTTTTTGTGATCGGCGGGCATTCCGGACGCAGGCTTGAACGAAGAGTTTTTAGCCACGGATGGACACGGATTAAACACGGATAAAGACCACTGGGTTTGAACCTTGCTGCCGAGACGATACCAAGCCAATAGGCTGGCGAGTTTTCATCGAGACGCAGAGATACGATGACCTATCCGTGTCCACCCGTGGCAAAAACGCTTCGTATTCCTGCCCCTTACGCTCACCCGTAACAGCTTGTCAATTGATGTCTAGACCGGCGTAACGTCAGGCAACAGCTCTCGAACTTCTGCGGCAATAAAAAATGAGCCTGTGATACAAATCAAGTCCTGTGGCCCTGCCAACTTACGGGCCATGTTCCACGCACTTTGTGGATCCCGTGCCAAGTGCACGTGGCGATCGCTGACGGTGCGGGTCATCGCAAATAATTGCTCCACGGGAACGCTGCGTGGATTGCTTTGGTAGCAGGTCAAAATGACTGTGTCGAATCGAGGCAGGAGCTGACGCAGCATTCCCTGAACGTCTTTGTCGCGGGTCGCCGCAAAAATGGCAATGCGAGATTTCTCCGGAAAATGCTCATCCAAAGTTTGGATCAGGGCCGAAATCGAGGCCCAATTGTGAGCCGCATCGACAATGACCAGGGGATTCTGGCCGACGACCTCAATCCGCGCCGGCCATTGGACTTGTTCCAACCCGAAACGGATGGCGTCGATGTTGATCTTCCAACCTCGATCGGCCAGTTCGGAGATGGCCATGACGGCGAGCGTTGCATTGTGCGCCTGATGTTCCCCGATCAGCGGTAGTGGCAAATCGTCAAACGATTGTCGTGCTGCCCGCACAGTGACCCGGCCACCGATGGCCTGCGCATCCGGCTCGCGAGCGTGCCGATAGTGGAAATCGCGGTTTAACTGAGACAAGGGAGCGTCGCGTTGCTGACACACTTCAGCGATGACTTCTTGAGCGGGTGAATTGACCACTCCGCTGATGACGGGCACCCCAGTCTTGACGATACCAGCCTTCTCGCGCGCAATCTGATGGAATTCACTCCCCAGCAGATGCGTGTGATCGCGGCTGATGCTGGTAATCACGCAGACTTCCGGTTTACAGACGTTGGTCGCATCCAGGCGTCCACCCAAACCCACTTCCAATACGACGATGTCGGCCTGCTGCTGGGCAAAGAATTGCCACGCCATGGCGGTGGTGATTTCGAAATAGGTGGGGCTCATCCCACCCAGTTCCTGATCGAGTTGCCCGACAGGTTCGAGAAGTTCGTTGACGAGCGCGACAATTTCGGTCTCGGAGGGCTGGATTCCATTGACCGTCATGCGCTCTTCGAACTTGGAAATATGCGGCGACGTAAACAGCCCGACGCGATAACCAGCCGCCTGCAGGATCGAGGCGATCATCACCGCCGTCGACCCCTTGCCCTTGGTTCCAGCGATGTGGACGGCGGGGATGCGTTCTTGCGGATTGCCGATCGTCTCGAGCAATCCGCGCATCCGATTCAGCTTGAAGTCACCCGCGGAATAGGCGGAACTCTGGACCCGCTCGTAATTGATGCGGTTGTAGAGAAATTCCAGGGCTTGCTGATAAGTGGAAAGTTGACTTGGCATCAGGGTTTCTTGAGCTCTTTGATCCTCAAATTTCGGAACTCAACCTTCAATGGCCCGCCCGAATGAACCTGGACGGCAATCATTCCCGAACGGGCAATCTTCTCGTCGGGTTCATGGTAATCGACAGTCGTGACACCATTGACCTTCAGAATGATGTGATCGCCTTCCGCTCGGATGACGTACGTGTTCCAGTCATCTTTCTTCAGAGATTTCTCCAACTCGGGGGGCGCCTGAACCAGGACTTTATTCCGGCGATGCTCGTCATAGAGACATCCCCAATACTTCTCGCCCACATCGGCTTGGTACCCTGAAACCTCGGAACTCTTGGGATCACGCTCCGATCGAAACTGGATGCCCGTATTTCCCACACCTTTGTGCAGTTTGAACTCCAGCCGCAGTTCGAAGTCCGAATATTTCTTTTCGGTGGCGAGAAACTCATTCTTTTTGATGCCTGGTGAGTCGCCCACCAGATGGCCATCCACCGCCTTCCACAATTTCAGATCGCCTTCCCAGCCCTTCAAATCCTGACCATTGAAGATCGAAACAAATCCTTCTTCAGGCAGCTTCTCTTCTCCGCTGTTGGCCAGGCCGGGCAGCAGGGTCAGCAACAACGCGACCGCCAGGACCGTTATTGGCGACAGAAATCTCTGATGAATCATGGAATCACTCTCCTGGAGTCACAAGTTGAGGCAGCCTTGTTGCGAAGCACGCGATCTGATCGAGTTTACAACAACAAGTTGCATTCTGCACTCCACGTGGCCGACGCTGCCAGCGTCGGCGTTAATACCGACGCTGGCAGCGCCGGTCATGGAACCTGCACTCTGAGCCCTCGAGCGTTAGAATCAGCTTGTGCAAGAAGTTCAATAGGTCCGCTTCGAAGTGAAAATCCCGAAACCGATGACAGTGAATACTCCCTCTCCCGATGGCTCTCCCACGCGCCGCAATTGGATCTGGTGGACGTTGCAAATGCCCGCGCGGGTCTTCTTTGCTCTGTGGCTGCGCTACCGAGCGCGGGGCTTAGAACATATTCCGGCGACCGGCGGTGGGCTGGTCCTCGCTAATCACCTCAGTTTTCTCGATCCGCTGATGATCGGCTTGCCGCTCAACAGGCCGATCAGTTATCTGGCTCGGGACAGTCTATTTCGTGTGCCGGCCATTGGCTGGCTCTTGCGACGGACCTACGTCAAACCAATCAGTCGCGAGAACGCCAGC
>JAQGHS010000210.1 GCA_028291605.1 Planctomycetaceae bacterium
TGCCGGGGCATCGGGCCTGGGATCGAACATGTCGTGCTGCGAATGGCCACCCGACAGATAGAGGATGATGGCGCGTTTGGCCCGACCGAAGCCGGGACCGTGCGAGACCTTCGATGCAGATTCCGCCACTGCAGGACGGGCCAGCAAGTCGGAAAGGGCAACGCCCCCCATCGACAAGCCACCGACGCGAATCATTTCGCGACGAGTCAATCCATTGCTGGTCGGGAATTGTGGTCCGAGTAAGCTGAGCATACTGAGCCTCTTGAGCTGCCGACGGCCGAGATTTCAGTCAATTTCGAGAATCACAAGCGACAGACATTGATGAGTGTCAATCTCTTGATGTAATCTTTCCAGTGTAACCAGATCGTCAATCAGTGGCAAATACTATTAAGATAATAGCAATCGGTTACCTCACACTACAGATTTGCCGTAACACGGCTGCAGTTACCATTTTCGGGATAGATTTCACGAGACACGCTCCCTCGGGATTGAAAACTCATGTCTAGATTCGCCGTAAGATATTTCTTGATCGTGACATGCGTCGCCTGGGGAGCCCCCGACCGGGCTTATTCTCAAGCCTTTGTCGAGCACCTGTCGCCTCCAATCTTGCAGCGCGGCGCCGCAACGAAACTGCAACTTCTGGGGACCGAGACTGCCGGGGCAGTTGGTTTGTGGAGTTCGCTGCCGCCCGAAATGCTTCGCGTGCGTTCCATTGGAGCCGGCGATGCAACCAAAGCAGAAGTTGAAGTTGAATTGGCGGCCAACGCGCCCCTTGGGATTTATGGCCTCCGTTTGGCAACCCGCAGCGGATTGAGCAATGTTCATCTCTTCGCGGTTGATGAATTGCCTATCGCAGTGCGGCCAGCGGACTTACCTGCCGATGCCGCGCCGCCAGTGACGCTCCCCGCGTGCATCACAGCTCCTTGCCGGCCGGCCACGGTCGATCGGTATGCGATCACTGTTCAGGCCGGACAGCGGGTCACGTTCGAAGTCATCGGCAATCGGTTCGGCAAAGACTATGACCCCTTGGTCCAGATTCGAAATGCGGCCGGGAAACTCGTGGCGGAATGTGACAACTCGGTCGGCCTGTATGCGGACTGCCGGTTTGCTCATACGTTTGCCGCGGCCGGCGTCTATTCGGTTGAAGTACGTGATGCACGGTTCGAAGGAAATCCCACCTGGCACTATGTATTGCGCATGGGGGATTTCCCTGAAGCCCGGATGTCGATCCCCTCGGCGATCCAGCCTGGTGTCGCCGCAATATTGACCTTCCCGCAAGTTGCCGGTTTGCAATTGCCGGTCACGCTACCCGCGGATCGACCACTGGGCACTGTCTTTCACGAGATCCGTAATTCCCCCGCCGGGCAAGCGACCTGGATTCCGCTGACGATCACGGATCTGCCTCCACAACTCGAGGTCGAACCCAACGACAAAATCGAAACGGCAACGCCGGTCAAAGTCCCGGCCACCTTAAACGGTGTTCTCGGCCAGCCCGGCGATAGTGACTACTTTGCGTTTGAATTGACTCAAGGGCAGAAATTGCAGTTCCAGGGGATCTCACGTGTCTTGGGCGGGGCCGCTGATCTGGAACTCGTCATGTTTGATGCCGACGGCCGCGAAGTGCGTCGTGTCGATGACGTCGAACTGGAGGAAGGAAACTTTGCATTCAATGCGGGCAAGGCTGGGCTGCATCGACTCCAAGTGCGCGACATCGCTCGCGATGGCGGGCCGGAATTTGCCTACCGGATTGAAGTCCGTGCGGGGGGACCTCAAATTCAACTGCTGGCAGAAACACCCGATCTCACGATCCCTCAGGGGACATTTCAACCGCTGGCGCTGAAGGTCACGCGCACCGAATTCGCCGGCGACATCCGCCTGGAATTACGCGGAGCACCCGCGGGGATGACCCTCGAACCCGCAGTCATTCCCGGGACTGCCACGGAATTCGTCGCCAATCTGACAACGACAGCAGCGACGCCCGAAGGGATCGCCAATCTGCAGATCGTGGGAACGGCAACCATTGAGGGTGCCCCCCCGTTGCAGACCATTGTCCGCACCAAGCCGATGGTCGACCGCCAGCTCCGCAATGTCGACTTGATCCTCTACGCTTTACGCGAAGACCAGATTCTCTTGCCGCCATCCCTGACCAGTCAGTTGGCGGTGATGGTCACTCCCCCCTCGCCATTTCAGATTGAGCTTCCGACGCAGTTGGTCGAACTGACGCGATTCCAGACGGTCGACTTTCCAATCGTGACGACTCGTACTGCGGGCTTCGCCGCTCCCATCACTTTCAAGGTCAAGGGAGGTCAGATCGGGGTTGAAAAAGAAGAACGAAACCAGATCTATGCAAAATTTACCCCGGCCACACCGGAGCAACTGAAGGCGTCAGGAACTTTCTTTAACCGCATCCTGACCAATCTCGCCAAACATCGCGTGGATCTGACCGCATCGGCTGAAGTTAATGGTCAGCGCATTAACTTGACCCGGACATTCACACTGGATGTTCGCAGCGCCTTTCAGCCGACGTACGAACTTGCCCAACCAATGATTCCCCCGGGGGGCACTGTGAAGGTCAAGATTCTCGCGAACCGTGTTCCAACGTTCGACGGCCCAATCACCATGACAATGGGTCCGTATAGCGGATTCAAGTTCCCCGAGACAGTGGAGATCCCTAAAGGACAGCCATTCGTGGAAGTGGACTTCAAGGCAGAACCTCAAACCAACCCCGGGCGACACGACATCCGAATGCAAGTCGCCGGCTTCGTCAACAAGTACGAAGAGAGTCTCAACCTGCCGAACCTGCAGATCGAGATCAAGAAGCCGGATGCGAAATAGCAAAGATAGTCGTTGATCGCTCCGCGATCATAACGCATTCGCAGTTTCCGGGTGTGGGATAACATTCGAAGATCGGTCGCAACGCGCCAGCGTCCAGGTCGGCCCGTTTGGCGAGGTCGATCTCGCACGAAGCTCCAACCCGTGGGCTGGCGCCCGGCGACTGAAAACGGTGGGGTTACTTGTTGGTCGCTACTGCGAGTGCGTTTCGATCGCGGAGCGATCAACGACTATTTTTGATCGCTCCACGATCTTGTCCACGATTACTACGGTGAAAGTTTTCGCCTCAATGATTGGCTCACCAAGCCATTTTGGTGCGTAGCATCTCAAGCATCTCGCCTCGAGATCCGCCGCATGCTGACCGGTCGCAACATCCTCCTCTGCCTCTAAATAGCCTGTCTGACAAGAGTTATCTACCACACTAACGACCATTCATCCGAAACTTGCCACTCTGTCTTATTTTGATCATCGCCACTCTGGCTCATCCGACCTGTCCGGCTAGGAAAACTCTCGCTGCTGTGACGGTTGGGACTAACTTACGGTACATTCCTGTGATGACGATTCTCTGGAGTCGATGAAGACACTGACGACTTGTGTCTGCAGACGATTCACGGAGGAATCATGTTTCAGGGCATTTCCAAGCCACTCGTTTGGCTGGCGATTATCATCACGGGATATGCGGCACCGCTCCCTCTCCTTGAAGCTCAGGAACCTCAGCCGGAGGTCTTGCCGGTCACCAATCCTGCGTTTGGCCTGGATCAATGCGTCGCCATTGCCCTTCAGCATCATCCGCAACTGGCTGAAGGATACGCACAGACGGAAGAGGCCCGCGGCAAGTATTTGCAGTCCAGTCTGTATCCCAATCCACGTCTCGATAGCGGTAACCCGCAGACCATCACCCGGACACCAGGCAGCAACTACAGCCTGGGCTTCACCCAGGAGATTCTGCGTCGAGGCAAACGTGGCCTGGATATGGCCGCCGCCAATGAAACGGTCAAACAGACCGAATGGGATCAGGTGCGCCGACGATATGAAATCATCACACTGGTGCGTCAAGATTTCTATGCGGCACTCTCGGCTCAGCAGCGGACATCCATTCTGGAAATGATTTTGCTGCTCGCTAAGCGATCGGAAAAAACCAGCCAGGATTTGTTCAAAGCCGACCAAGTCAGCGAAACCGATCTCTTGCTCTTGCGAGTCGAACGGCAGCGGGCAGAAGCTTCACTGCAAAGCGTCCGGATGTTGCGTAACGGCCGATTGAAGCAACT
>JAQGHS010000211.1 GCA_028291605.1 Planctomycetaceae bacterium
TTGCGACATCTGCCCCTTCTCTCGCATACAAGACGGCCACCGAGCGGCCAATCCCGGAATCGCCTCCAGTGATCAGCGCGACTTCGTTCTTGAGTTTCTCCGCCCCCTTGTATCGCGGGGCCAGGTACTTCGGCCGTGGGGTCAGCTTGGATTCGAGCCCCGGACTCGGCTGCTGCTGAGGTGGGAGCGGCGAAGTAGGCTCTTGCATCGGTCGACTCATCTTCAATTCCCTCGTCTTCGATTGGACATTGCTTTGCGTGGGCCGTGGCAGCGCGCACCGAAATCCCTTTTTCCATACAACAGACGCTATTAGCACGAAACGTGCCGGAGTATCGGATCGGTATTGTGGCGTGCTGCGACCGACCGATGTACATGGTCATCCGCCCGGCGACTCGGCGTGGCGCAATCATTGCGACGCTAGAATTCCGTCCGTATGGCGACGTTCGTCCGTTTTGTTTTGTGAGGGGCGCGATGAAACGAAAGACATTGCATTTTGGCGAGGGGTTCCGACTGGCAATCGGCAACGACAAATCCCAAGCCGCCGAAATGGTTCTCGCGTCCGGCGACACCGAGGGCGGACCCGACAATCGTCATCGCGGCAGTGACCAATGGATGTTAGTTGCTGAGGGCGAGGGGTTGGCCATCGTCAATGGCCATTCCTACGAACTAACGGCAGGAGTCGTCATGCTCATTGAAGCAGGTGATACTCATGAGATTCGAGCAACCGGCGATACGCCACTGAAAACCCTCAATATTTACGTTCCGCCGGCGTATTTGGACGACAATACCCCGTTACCCGCAGGGATGCCATAATATTGTCGCAGCGCCATGCGCGTGACTGAATTTGCCATGACATCCTGTCAAGTCATTCTGCTGGACTGTTAGCACTTCGCGGATGCCGGTTAGGCTACCAGCCTGCTGGATCGCCGCGCATGTTCGCTGAGGTATAATCTGGATATGAAAATCGCCACCTACAACGTCAATGGGGTCAACGGTCGGCTGCCAGTTCTACTTCGCTGGCTGCAGCAGTCAGAGCCGGATGTCGTCTGCCTACAGGAACTTAAGGCACCGGAAGAAAAATTTCCTTTATCCGCGATTCAGGATGCGGGCTACGGCGCGATCTGGCATGGTCAGAAGCAGTGGAACGGAGTGGCGATACTTGCTCGTGGAGTCCAACCAGAGGAAAGACGGCGCGGGTTGCCGGATGATCTCCATAGCCGCTATATCGAGGCCACGATCAATGGCATTGTGATCGGTTGCCTTTACCTGCCTAACGGTAACCCGGCACCGGGGCCAAAATTTGATTATAAGTTGCGATGGTTTGATCGCCTCGCGCAGCATGCCCAATCTCTGCTGAAAATGAAAGTCCCTGTTGTTCTGGCCGGCGACTATAATGTCATTCCCACGGAACTCGACGCTTATAAGCCCGAGAATTGGGTCGGAGATGCGTTGTTCTTTCCGGAGTCACGTGAGGCCTACCACGAGTTGGTCGCGCAAGGTTGGACAGACGCCATCCGCAAGTTGCATCCGAAGGAATCGATCTACACGTTTTGGGACTACTTTCGCAACGCCTACAATCGCAATGCAGGCATTCGGATTGATCATTTCCTGTTGAGTCCGAAAGTTGCGAGTCGACTTGTTGCGGCAGGCGTTGATCGAGAAGTGCGAGGCTGGGAGAAGACCAGCGATCATGCGCCAGCTTGGATTGAATTGTCGCCCAAGTGAGTCTGGATACGTGGCTCTTCACGCACCTATCTTGCCCAGACTCATTTGCGATTATTGAGATCGACTCCTCTGTGCCGTCGCAATGGGCGTCCCCACGTGCACAGGCTGGATGCCGGCAGTTTAAAGTTTCACGGCGCGCTCTTTGCGTTGGGATTTCTGTCGCGACTTCAGGTCAGGTTCGCTACCAAACTGCTGCTTGAGACCTCTTCTACAGCGCAGCTCGCTCCAACGAAGCGACTGTCCGCGCCCGTCGCGATTTAGCAGTATCTGCACGACACGTTATTGAATACTGACTTACGAAGAGGTCATCATGTCGAAACGAATACTTGTTGCCGGTAGCTTGTTGGCCCTCGTGGGGTATGCGTGCATCTCGGAACGTCATCTCATTGACGCAGAAGAAGATGCCCCCAGTGGAGTGTCTGCTGCCAATCCGCTCGCCAATGAGGATTCGCTGGTCGATGCGGAACACGCAGACGTCACACTGGCCTCTTGGATTGCGTTGCTTGCCCAGGAAGAAATTGGGTGGAACGAATTTGGTGCTGCTCGCGCCATTGATCCCGACACTCAAAGATTTGCACGCAACATGATCGAAGAACGCCAGAACTTGCTGAAAAAGCTAAAACCGTTCGCTCCTGACGCGACTCATGTGGGGTACCTCAATAAGACCGCAAAAGATGCCCGTGCGATGGGGATCACCGTCGTGAGGAAGCCCCATGCCATCATCGGAAGAGATGGAAAACGTCAAGCACCGGAAGACCACAGGCTGGATCAGCCATCCCCTGTAGATCGAACTAGTGCCGAGGCAGCGCGAGTGGCCAGCTACAAGGGGAGGGTGGCCGCTGCTGTCCGAAATAATTATGCTCTTCAGTCTCCCGCCAATCCGCCGACATCTGATATTTCCGACAACAACCCAGCTCAGATTATTGCCGGCGAGAGCGTTGGCGGAGATCCGCCACCGGTGGCCGGAATTGTCGCTCCAGGCGCGAACTCGGTTGGAGCGCTACCTGTCGGTGGGGTAGTTCAGGGATCAGTGGCAGGTGTGAATGGCGCTCAAATGGCGGGAAATGCCAGTGTTAATCCGGGAGGCGCGGTTGGAGCGGGAATCCAGGGACGACAGACCGGGAATGCCTCGACAAATCCGTCGGGATTATTGAGCGGACCTGCAACCGGGACAAATAGTGCAACCGGAGCCAATGCCGGAACGGGACCGAGCGGACTTCCCAGCGGCCCGGCGGCCGGCACCCCAGGCCCCCAATCAGGCAATACGTCATCGAAAAACCCCACCGGGCTGCTCAGCGGTCCCGCAGCCGGGGCGAATTTGAATCCCGCCCAGGGAACAGGGTCCAATAACCCAAGTGGACTTCTGAGCGGACCGGCCGCGGGAGTCCAGGGGCCGCAGTCGGGGAGTACCGGTTCAACCAATTCAACTGGCTTGCTGAGTGGTCCAGCGGCTGGTTCTCAAGGTCCGCAATCCGGAAATACCTCGTCGAAGAATCCGACCGGTCTTCTAAGCGGTCCGGCTGCTAGCTCAAATGCCACTCCGGCCCAAAGCGCGGGATCGAATAACCCCAGCGGCTTGTTAAGCGGTCCCGCAGCAGGAGTCCAAGGTCCTCAGTCTGGTAATACTTCGTCTAAGAATCCCACTGGTCTTCTCAGTGGTCCTGCGGCAGGAAACAAAAACTCGAGCGACTCGCCAACGCAGACCGCCCCTACTAATGCCGCGCCCAATAATGGGGTCAGCAAACAGGCGGCCGCTTCCACTAGTAGCGCCAATCCAATTGGCCAGAAAGCCCAAAATCAGACGGCGCAATCCAATCCATCGCAGGTGCAGAATGGTATCTCAAGGGTGGATGCCTTAGGCAATCCGGTGGCCGTGGTTCCCCTTGTAGACGCCGGTGGTATCGCCACGACAGGCGATGTGGGCGTTGTCGAAGATTACTCCAATCCGCCCACGGGTGTGGGGTCCGGCGGTGTCTCAACCACAGGACGCATCAACCCATCGAGTGGGAGTAGTGGGGCTCAACGAACGTCACAACCGGTTACTAATGACGACTCAGTGTTATTAACGAGCGAGCGACGCACAATGGCCATGGATGCTCGTGGTTCCGGTAATCGTACGTTTGATGTCGCGACGGTTGAACGACAGCTGGCGGTCCAAAGTCTCGCCGGAAGCAAGCGTCTGCTGGAACAAAAAACAGGTCATGAGATCGACCGTGCATTCATTAGACAAGAGATGGCGATGCAGAAGGATCTTCTCGACAAACTTGCCATCTTTCAAAAGCATGCGTCCCCGGAACTTAAGGACGTGCTAGCGAATGCCGAACGCGAGCTAATTCACAATATGAAAATGACCCGGCAACTCATCGAAAAGCGGTCTGATCAGCCGCGTGTTGTGGACGACAACGTGAAGTAATTCCGGTCCAGCGAGCAACGTTCTTTTTCCAGTCCTGCTGAATAAATATAAGTTCTCGAGTCGCGGGAGCCAGCTCGAAGTTAACAACTCGGAGAAACGTCAGATGAAAGCACTTTGTTGGCACGGTACCGGAGACGTTCGCATTGATAACGTCCCAGATCCCAAGATTCAGCATCCGCGAGACGCGATCATTAAGATCACGGCCAGC
>JAQGHS010000231.1 GCA_028291605.1 Planctomycetaceae bacterium
TGGTGTTGATGCTTGCTGGCAGAACAGGGCGAGGTAGTGGAGAATGACAGGCTGCCACTGCGAACAATCGGAATCAGCCGCCGGGCGCTGGCCCACGGTTCGGGATTACAACTAAAATCGGACACCAAGACCTACGAAAAGAACCGGACGCTAGTGCGTTCCGGCTGATATTGCAGTCATTACCATCACCAGGAGCCACCCCATGTCAGTCCCCCCTCGCCTGCAGGAATTGCATCCCGAGTTGACTCGTTGGCGTCGAGAACTGCATCAACATCCCCAAACGGCATTCGAAGAGACTTTCGCGTCGGAGTTCATCTCCCAACGGCTGACCGAAATGGGAATGACGCCACATCGGGGACTGGCGAAGACCGGCGTCGTTGGCACGCTCCAGGGACGTCAACCGGCCAAGGGCGAAATTCGGGCGATCGGGTTGCGAGCCGACATCGATGCGCTCGACATTCACGAGGAAACCGGATTGCCTTACGCATCGATCTTCCCTGGGAAAATGCATGCTTGCGGTCACGATGGCCATACGGCCATGCTGCTCGGGGCAGCGCGATATCTGTCTGAAACCAAGGATTTTTCCGGCACCGTCCACTTCATCTTCCAGCCCGCCGAAGAAAACGAAGGGGGCGGACGGGTGATGGTTGAGGAAGGTTTATTTGAAAAATTCCCGATGGATGCGGTCTTTGGGATGCACAATTGGCCCGGGATTCCCGTCGGGCAGTTCGCGTCCTGTGCAGGGCCCATTATGGCGGCCTTCGACGTGTTTCAGATCAAGGTCACCGGTCGGGGATCCCACGCTGCGAAACCGCATGAATCGATTGATCCGATTGTCGTTGCCTCCCACGTGGTCACCGCGCTGCAATCGGTTGCCAGCCGCCAGACGGATCCGCAGGACCAGGTGGTGGTCAGCGTGACGCAGATTCATGCCGGAGACACATGGAACGTAATTCCCACCACGGTCGTGATTCGCGGCACGGTCCGGACCTTCCGCAAAGCGGTCCAGGATGCCACCGAGGCGTCGATGGGCCGGATTGTGAAAGGCGTGTGCGAGGCGTTCGGTGCCACCGGCGAGTTGTGGTATGACCGTCGCTATCCGGCCACGATCAACACACCGCGCGAGGCGGGTTGGACCACGGAAGTGCTCAAGCAGACATTCGGTGCAGAGCAAGTGGATGAAGCTCCGCGACCATCAATGGGCGGTGAGGACTTTTCGTTCATGTTGCTGAAAAAGCCGGGATCCTACATTTGGGCGGGGAATGGTCCGACGGATGGAGATCGATTACTTCACAATCCGCATTACGACTTCAACGACGATCTGTTGCCGCTGGGGGCGACGTATTGGGCTCGGTTAGTAGAGCACCTGTTGCCCGTTGGTTAATTTGACCGTTCAGCAAATCAGCCGCCGGGCGCTAGCCCCCGGTTCTGAGTCACAATCGACTTCATTAGCCAATGGAACCGGACGCTAGCGCGTGCCGGCTGATTTGGTCGGATTGAAATGCGCGACATCAGGCCGCGCAAAAGGAAATGTGATGAGTACCCCCGAAGAATCTCGCACCGAATACACCGTATTGGCGCGGCGTTTTCGCCCTCAGGCGTTTGCGGATGTCGTCGGACAAGAGCATGTCGCGCAAGCCCTGCGAAATTCGATCGTCCAGGGACGAGTGGCCCACGCCTACCTCTTCACCGGGGCTCGTGGTGTTGGCAAGACATCCACCGCGCGCATTCTGGCAAAGTCGCTGAATTGTCCGAACGCAGTGGGGCCCGATCCGTGCAATGTCTGCGAAGTCTGCCAGGGAATTGCGACCGGTAGCGATGTCGATGTGCTCGAGATCGACGGTGCCTCGAATCGCGGCATCGACGACATCCGCAGTTTGCGTCAGAACGTCAATGTCCGGTCGATGCGCAGCCGGTACAAAATCTACATCATCGACGAAGTCCACATGCTCACCAAGGAAGCCTTCAATGCTTTGTTGAAGACCCTGGAAGAGCCGCCGCCCAACGTTAAGTTTATCTTCTGTACGACCGAGCCGAACAAAGTTCCCGACACGATCCTCTCTCGTTGCCAGCGGTTCGATTTCGGGACGATTGCGACGGCGTCGATCAAGTCTCGGCTGATGGAGATTGCGACCGCGGAAGGCAAACAGGTCGATTCCGAGGCTCTGGAACTAGTGGCCCGTCGTGCGGCGGGCTCGATGCGCGATAGCCAGTCACTGTTCGACCAACTGCTGGCTTTTGGCGAAGATCACATCAAGGCGGCTGATGTCCACCGGCTGCTTGGGACGGCGCCGGATGATCGCCTGATCGGGATCATGCAGGCCGTCATCGCGCGACAACAAGGAGAACTTCTGGAGCAGTTCCAGATGGTGCTCGACAATGGCGTGCAATTGGGTGAGTTGACCGATCAGTTGCTCTACTACATTCGTGATCTGTTGATCGTCGCGTCAGGGGCGGGAAATGTGCCGCTGCAGAGCGTGGCTGACGACAGCCTGCCAGTCCTGAAGCAGCAGGCGGCGGCCTGGGGTGTGCGAAACATCATGGCGGCCATGCAGATCCTGGCCGAGACGAAAGGCAAGATGCGCGGGGTTGGGTATGGGCGTGCACTGGCCGAACTGGCTTTGGTACGGCTTTCGCTTCTGGAAGATCTCAATGCTTTGGAGCACGTGATTGCCGCCCTCCGTTCCGGCCAATTTTCCTTGGGGACGACCAGCGCCCCGCGGGCCTCGGCCCCCCTCGCACCGCTAACTCTTCCAGCCCGACCGGCCGCTGCATCGCTTCCCGTGCCGGAAAAAAAAAATGACGTCGCGGTAGCAGAGTCCACTCCAATTCCTCTTCGGTCTCCCACCTCGACAGCTCGTCTTGCCCCAGAACCTTCCGCGACACCTGTTCTAACGCCTGCACAACCGGCGCTTCCGGTATGCGAGTTACAACCCGGTCTGGAAGCTGTTTTTTTGACGCAACTCATTGGGCGACTTACAGGTATGCTCAAAGATAACGTGAAAAATTCAACAGCTTCAGCAATTTCTGGGCCAAATCAACTAGTCTTGGGGTTTGAAAAACGTTATGATTTGGCACGACAGTATTGCGAACGGAATGACAACCTGAATCGCTTGCGGGAAATGGCCAGTCAGTTAGCAGGCAAACCGATTTCGGTGGCCCTGCGGCAGTTGGTCGCTGCCCCGCCGGCAGAAGCAGGTGAGACCGTCAAAGCGGAATCCACGGCGGCGAATTCCACCAAGAAAGCCGCGGTTTCCGAGGTCAAAGGGAAAGCAGATCCGTTCGTGTTAAAGGCGGCCGAGATTTTTCATGGAAAAGTTGGTGATGGCACGTTGATTTAACGCGACTCCGCACTAGTATTGCGTCGGAACATGTGACACCACAGTGTGTTGTGTGGATTTTGCTGGAGATTGGTGCGAAGGTCTGGACAGGAGACGACAGAATTGCGAAAGTCTGCCCCGATGGGCCGGCAACCAGTTGCAATTCCGCGTCCGAAGGGAGTCAAAAGTCAGTGAACGCCTACGGTTCCACAGTCAACGAACTGATTGATCAGTTTGCAAAATTACCCGGAATAGGCAAGAAGTCGGCCGAGCGGATTGCTTACCACTTCTTGCGCTGTTCGCGTGAGGAAGCGTTCGCGCTCGCTGACGCCATCAGGCAAGTCAAACTCAAAATTCATGCCTGTCCGAATTGCTTTAATCTGACGGAAGACAAATTGTGCCAGATCTGTGCCGACCCCCGGCGTGATCCGCGCATCCTGTGTGTTGTCGAGCAACCCCGAGACCTGTTGGCATTGGAAGCGGCTGGTGCATTTCAAGGGATGTATCACGTTCTGCAGGGACGCATCGCACCTCTGGAAGGCATTGGGCCTGAACAACTTACAATCGATCAGCTGGTGAACAGAATCAAGCGTGATCAAGTGCGGGAACTGATCATGGCGACGAATCCCACTTTGGAAGGTGATGGCACCAGTTTGTACATTTCCAATGTGCTGGAAGGAACGGGAGTCAAAATAACTCGGCTCGCTCGGGGAATCGCCTCCGGAAGCGTGCTAGAGTTTGCCAACAAAGAGATGCTGGCGGATGCCATGCGTGGCCGCCAGTCGTTTTAGTTGAAGCGTCTTCGAAGAGTTTTTTCACAGATGTCGGGCCTTAGAAATACGTACCGAATTAATCGTGTGATGTTCCGAATCCAGGCGCAGATTTCGAAGAGTTCTGTGGAAGAACGATTGAAGTCTGACTAGTCGAACGGGCTGGGGCAATTTGTCCCCCCTGCAACGGTGAACTTGACTGCGTATGCAGCTAAATTTCTCACAACAGATGAAGATGAGCCAGCAAATGAAGCTGGCTCCGCGCATGATCCAATCGATGGAGATCCTGCAGTTGCCGATTATGGCACTGAAGGAGCGCCTGGAAGAGGAGCTGCGCGAAAACGAGATGCTGGAGGATCAAGGATCCGATCGCGACTCGCCGGAAATCCGCGCCGAAATCGATCGGGCTCATGAGGAGGCGGTGGAACGACCGCTGGAATCTCGTGAACTGGTGGTCGACGATAAGAATAACGAGGCCGATTTTGAGCGGTTGCTCGAAATGTCGGAAGACTGGCCGAGCGATGATTATCTGGGGGCCCGCAAGTCGTCGAATCGGATGTCCGAGGAAGGCGACCAGTATACCGACATGATGTCGAACATGGTCGAGCGGCCCGAGTCGCTGCAGGATCATTTGCTGGAACAGTTCCGCTTTATCGAGACGTCACCGACGGTGCGCGCATTCGGTGAATATCTCCTGCAGAATCTCGATGCTAACGGCCGTCTTTCCGCATCGCTGCCCGAAATCGTCCAGGTCTATGGCGAGAAAATCACTCTGGATGAAGCCCAGGCGGCATTATCGCTGATTCAGAAGCTGGAGCCGTTGGGAGTCGCCGCCCGGGATCTCAAAGAATGCCTCTTGCTGCAGGTGACTGAGAATTCCCCCTACCGCGACATACTGATTACGCTGATTTCCTCGCACTTGGAAGATTTGGCGCAGAACCGCTTGCCGCTCATTGAGCGGAAGACGGGTTACGACATTGAAGATATCAAGGACGCCTACGAGGTCCTCCGTACGTTGAATCCCACACCGGGACGGGGCTTTGAGCAAGTTTCGGCACCGAACGTCGTTCCTGATTTGTATGTGGAGCCGGACGAAAACGGGCAGTGGAAAGTCCGGATTGAGGACGAATATACCCCCCGGTTGCACATCAGCAAGCAGTATCGCGACCTGCTGCAGAAGGGGGCGTCGGACCCGAAGACGCGCGATTACATCAAGCGGAAAATCGAATCGGCCAAGTGGTTGATGGAGTCGATCGAACAGCGTTACAGCACGTTGCGGCGGGTGGCTCAGGCCATTGTTGATAAGCAGACTGAGTTTCTCGAGCATGGTCCCGAGAAGATCGTGCCGCTTAAGATGCAGCAGATTGCCGATGTGGTCGGCGTGCATGTGACGACCGTATCGCGAGCCGTCGACGACAAGTGGATCCAGACCCCGCGCGGGATCTATCCGCTGAAGCGGTTCTTCGGTGGCGGAACCACGAATGAAGAGGGTGACGAAGTCGCCTGGGACATCATTCGCATCAAGTTGAAGAAGATCGTCGAAGAAGAAGACAAAGACGATCCGCTGAGCGACGATGCCCTGGTAGACAAGCTGGCTGCAGAAGGCTACAAACTTGCCCGGCGAACGGTCACCAAGTATCGCAAGGCGCTCAACATTCCGTCTTCGCGTCAGCGAAGGCAGTATTAGAGCGCTTCCAACATCGCTGTAGCGGAATTCGTGAGAGTTCCGACCCGAAAATCTCACGATTTCAGCAACGTTTGCCCGCTACACCTGAAATGAAACTGCACTAGAGTGTCGTGGATCGCTCCGCGATCCAACGCGTTCGCAGTAGCGAGCTTCAAGCTACCATAAAACGCGGATTCTTCGCGAAGCGATTTCTTTTAATCTTCGTGACCTTCGCGTCCTTCCGTTCAAAAAGAATCTGGAACAGAACGGCACAAAGGACTCGACGAAAAGGCCTCAGTCACGAGTGGTTCACACTCGGTAGACGCGCAAGTTCGCTTCGTGGGAAATCAACGTTCTATGATAACTTGAGGTTCGCTACTGCGAATGCGTTTCGATCGCGGAGCGATCAACGACTATCTCTGCCTCCGGCAGTTTCGGTTCATCGGGCGCTGCTGGTAGTTGCCCCAGAATCATCATCTTCTGCCAGATGCTTCGTGAGAGCCCCGTCGTCAGGGTTTCGACTTGCTCGACGGCAGCCAGCGCTTCGCGGTCCGGGAAGTTTTGCACATACAACGCGGCAATCTTTCCTGTGACGGCTAACAACTCGATGCAGTAGTCCAGATAACGACTGAGCTGGAATGGTGACCTCACGCGTTTGGGAGATGACGGTGTCGAAGGCCCGTGCAGCAAACGTTCGGGATCCTTCGTCAACTGGTGCATGTCGACGATGTGAGCAATGGCTCGCAATTCACGAATGGCGTTCAGAGCCCGCGAACATTTCCATCGATTTTCCAGGCTGATCAGGTAGAGAATTGCCGCACCGATAAAGACGATTCCACCGATCGCCGCCTCGAGAAACTGCACGAAGTTGCTCATGTCCTCGAAGAGGTGGTCAGTACCATGTACGCTCATGATCGTGACGATCAGAAACGCAATAATCGCACAGATCAAGACTCCGATACCGATCCTGAGTGGAATATTGGGGCGATCGAACTCATCAGCGCGAATCGCGCTTTCGCGGGCGATGGTGTGCAACTCTTCCGCGACCCGGCTCAAGCCCGACTTGGGAAATCGCTCCGCAATTCGTCGTTGCAATTGCGACGATGTTTCAATGATCCGTTCTGGATCGAGTAAGCGGCGATTCACGGCATGGGGCATAGTGCATTCAGTTTACGCCGGTTGGCCGCTACGGCCAAGTCTGTCGGCCCCATCCCACGTTGTTGAAGGCGTTGCTGATATCGATACTTGCTGAATTGCTCTATAATCAGCGTTCGCGGAAATGGGATTCCCTTCCGCGAAGATAGTGCCTCGGCGTCTTATCAGATTTACAGCATGCATTACATCCCTCCCGCGATGACGACCGTAGTGGCTCCCTCCGAGGATGCCAAGCTGCCGGCTGCTAACCCGGCGATACCGCTCTACGTGCTGACCGCCGTGGTGGGACTACTACTGGGAGCTGACACGTTATTGACGTGGATCAATTCCCCGTCGCTGAACAACTACCGCGTGCTGTTTGGGTTCCGATTGGCCCTCCTTGCCGCTGTGATAGGGGGCGCTCGGATCCTCTACCAGACTCTGGAGGGTCTGTTTGAAGGGCGGATCGGCGCGGATCTGGCGCTCACTTTGGCCTGCCTGGCGGCAATTGTCATGGGTGAGCCGGCCGTGGCAGCGCTGGTGGTCTTCATTGCATTATGCGGCGAGAGTCTCGAAGGATATATCGGCAGTCGGGCGACACATGCGATTAGCCGGTTGTTTGCATTACGCCCCACGACCGCGCACGTCTTGCGAGACGGTCAGGAACTCGACCTGTCCTTGGACCAGGTCACTGTTGGAGACGTGTTGGTTGTTCGCCCGGGCGAGCGCATCCCGTGTGACGGATCGGTGGTGACGGGGCTGTCGGCCATCGATCAGAGTGCCCTGACTGGTGAGAGCCTGCCGATTGATAAACGGCCGGGGGACTCCGTCTATGCGAGTACCCTCAATCAGTTCGGTGCGTTGACGATTGCCGTGGAGAAGGTCGGACGCGAAACGACGTTCGGGCAGATCGTGGAGATGGTGGTGGCGGCCACCAATCGCAAGACAGATCTGGAACGCACTGCAGATCGACTGGCGCGATACTTCCTGCCGGCGGTCCTGTTCGTGGCAATGGTCACGCTGTTCGGATGGCGATTTACGGCCGGCAACTGGCGGGCAGGTTGGATGCCGGCACTGGCGGTGCTGGTTGTGGCGTGTCCCTGTCCGTTGATCTTGGCCACTCCCAGCGCGGTCCTTGCGGCCCTGGCGTGGCTGGCTCGGAGCGGGGTTGTTATCAAGGGCTCGGCGGCGCTCGAACGATTGGCGCTGATCGACACGATAGTGTTCGACAAGACCGGAACACTCACGACCGGTCAACCGGCGATCGGTGACGTCTTTTGTTTTGGATTGATGACGCCGGACGACGTTTTGCGGATTGCGGCGGTGGCCGAACGTTACAGTGAGCATGTTCTCGGTCGATTGGTCGTCGAAGAAGCGGGACGACGGGGGCTGGAGGTTCCTGTACCGAAGGAGTTCACCGCACATCCTGGAGCTGGCATCACAGCGTGGGTTTCCAAGTCGGCGCTGCAGGGGAGCGGTCGACAGCAAAACTTGCTGCTGCGAGGTGGCTCGGACGATCTGTGCCAGGTGCGGGTCGGAAATGTTCGTTTCTTCGATTCACAGGGTTTGAATGTCGCTGAGCACCTTCAAGGGTGGCTGACCACGTTGGATGAAACGGGACAGACGCCGATTCTGGTGGCCGTTCAGGACACAGTCATTGGTCTGATCGGTGCTCGTGATACGGTCCGAGAGGACGCGCGCGATGTTCTGCAAACCTTGCGGAGCGAAGGTCGGCTGACGTTTGCCTTGCTGACAGGTGATCGACTGGCCCCCG
>JAQGHS010000232.1 GCA_028291605.1 Planctomycetaceae bacterium
ATACGGGCCAGCACTTCGTCAAAGTAGTCGGTCTGCCCCTTGCCCGGTGGATTTTTGAGACGTTCATCATCCATGGTGAACCCCTTCACCATGTACTCGCTCAAGCGTGCTGTGGCCCACTGCCGGAATTGGATTCCGCGGTGACTGCGAACCCGATAGCCGACCGCAAGTATTGCGTCGAGATTGTAATGCTCAATGCTGCGAGTGACCTCTCGCGCACCTTCAGTTCGAACTATCCGGAATTTCCGGATAGTTGCCTCAGCTTCGAGCTCACCTTCGTTGTAAATATTTACGAGATGCTCGTTTGCGGCTTGCAAAGAAACGGAAAACAACTCCGCAATCAGCTTTTGGGTCAACCAAATCGAGTCATTGTGAAACCGGCACTGGACACGAGTCTGCCCATCTTCCGTCTGATAGAGAATGATTGATGATTCCGGCATTTCGGCTTCGCTCATCGACTTGCCCTTGAATCTTAAATCTGCAACTACTCAATGCCGTCTGAATTGCTTGTGCGATAGAAAAAGCACGCTCCCAGGCAACAGCCCCGAAGCGTGCTTATCTTAAACTCAATGTCTTCCGCGGTGTACTCCCCCAGTCGACAAAAGTAAGTCACTGCTTTTCATTAACGGGTCAAAGTTTCCTTCGTCCCCCGGTCATGCAACACATCGTTCAGATTCGCGATGAACCAGTCATTGCCGCCCTCGCCGTACAGGTCGTCGATGGACGAGTCGTTGATGACGGTTGTGCCCGGGAGCAGGTAGCGGGTGCCGTTGTTCCTCGTGCCTGTTCCTGTGCCGCTGAGGTTGGCGATGCGGGCGGCGTAGGTGCGGGATGAGGTCCACTCGGAGGCGATCGCTCGCAGGGCAATCGGGTCGGTGTCGAAGGTGGTTGTGCCGCCGACCAGCAGGTCGTCGTCGTCGCCCCCGTGGAGGGTATCGCGGCCCAGTCCGCCGATCAACAGGTCGCGACCTGCGTTACCCGACAGGGTGTCTGTGCCGTCTCCGCCATTCAAGATGTCATCCCCGGAGCCCCCGCTCAGCGTGTCGTTGCCGGTGCCGCCATTGAGCTCTGCGGGGAGCGTCAGGCGTGTGTCGACCGTGATCGAGTCATTGCCCGCCAGGCCGTTCACGATCAGGCGGGTCGGAGATTGGAACTTACCCGCCCCCACGCCGTTGATGCGCACTTCAACCTCGCCCGTGATTTTTGTCGGACCGAGCACAATCGTGTCATCGCCGCTCGTCCCGGTGACGACCAATTGACCGGCGGTCATCGCGGCCGAGGCAATCGAGATATCGCGGGTCACTTTGACGCTGCGGCCTCCGTCCTTGTCGGACACTGTGACGGAGACGGTCTGCACCCCGGCGGTGCTGAAGACATGGGCCACGCTGAGACTCGCGGGACCGGTACGCGATTCGTCCACGATGCCGTCGTTGTTCCAGTCGATATCATCGGTGAATCCGGCCGCTTGATCGGCGGTTGAGGGGTCACTCGCCGCGAACACGAACGTCGCCGGAACGCCGGTGATGGCTGTTGCCGGACCCGTTACCGTGGCGGTTGGAGCCACGTTGTTGACCGTGATCGACACAGTTGTCTCGGCGGAAAGCGATGGCGTGCCATTGTCAGTGACGCGCACCTTCACCGAGTAAGGATCATGCCCCACCGCGTCGGGGACCGCCCAACTGACGACGCCCGTCGTCGCATTGATCGTCATGCCGGCGGGTGCGTTATTCCCCAAGGAGTACGTCAACATCTGGCCGGCATCGGCGTCGGTCGCGTGAGCGGTGAATTTCAAGGAGCTCCCCTCGTTGACCGAGATATTGGCGATTGGCGCCAAGACCGGGGCCGTATTGGCCGGTGCGGGATCGTCGTTGTCGGCGAGTTGAATCACCGCGGAATGCTGACTCCCCAGGGTGGCACCGACAGGGTTGCTGATGCTGACCAGGATGGTCTCGGTGTTCTCGTCGAGGGTGTCGTCGGTGATGTAGACCGGGAACGTCTCGAAAAGTTCGCCGTCGGCAAAATGCAGCGTGCCGGAGGTGCCGGTGTAGTCCGAGCCGTCGGTGGCCGTGCCGTTCGCGGTGGCATAGTCGATGGACATGGCGCCAACCGTGTTGGTCCGCGTCACGATGACATTGGCCCAGCCGTAATTCTCGGCGGTGTAGTAGGTGGCATATTCGAGGTAGATTTCATTAGGCCCCGGTGGCGGGTCGCCCGGCCCGGGGTCGCCCGGAGAGTCATCATCCAGGATGGTCAACGTCGCCGTGCTGCGCGTCCCCAGCGACAGGCCATTGCTGGGATTGCTCAACGTCAGATTGAGGGTCTCATTGCCTTCGACGAGTGCGTCGTTCTGGATGGCAATGGTGAAGCTCGCACTGGCTTGGCCTATCGCGAAGTTCAATATCTGCGAGACGGCAGTATAATCCGCCGGCGCAGTCGCGGTGCCATTGGACGTGGAATACAGCACCGTCGCTGCGGCAGCCAACGATCCGGTGCGGGTCACGGTGATCGTGGCCGTCCCGTTAGCTTCGTTGACCGTCGAGCTGGAGACGTTGAACTGGACTTGCGGCGGCGCTGGCGCGGCGAGAGGTCCTTCATACGCCCCCAGATCCACTCCCGCACCCGTGACCGGCCGGGCGATGCCGTTATGCGGGGCGAGGTACTGGTAGAGCAGGGCATTGGTGGCCAGCGTCGCCGGAGCCTGGGGCATCGCCGCATCTATCGCGGGTGACGAACTGGTCAGATGGACGTCGAGACCCGCCAGGTTGACGAAGCCCGGATCGTTCTCGGGGTTGGTGAGGAAATTCTCAGTCCCCGTCATCGAGCCTCCCGGCGTCGGGGAATCGTTGTACCACCCGTGCCAGGCGGGGCTGACCCAGTTCGTACCGAAGTGGTATTGCCCGCCGTTTTCGCCATTGGCCGCGAACGCCATCATCGTCGGAGCTGTTCCCGCCGGGGCATTGGAAGCGGCCGCAACATAGAAGATATTGTTGCGAATATCGGCCGATTCGTCATTCGTCGCCAACTGGAACACGACCGTCTGATAGGCTCCGTTCGGGCCGAACTGATTGTCCTGAATGATGACCGTGTTGTTGTAGAAATACAGGGTGCCCTTTCGAAAATCCTGCTGGTTACCCAAGTCGTCTCCGCCGTAATGCACGATCGTGCCGGAGACGCCCGGAGCATCGTGCAGGATGTTGCCATACACATAGGTCTGGTGATAACCGGGGTCTTGCGTGGTGATCGACGCACTCTCCTGAGCATGCACAAGATCGAGCAGATGTCCGCCGCCAGTGATGTCGTTATAGCGAATGATGGTCCCGGCCGAACGGTCCTTCAGGTTGGCTCCGAAGGACGCCGGATTCAGCGGCCCGAGGGTGTTGTACTGGAACGTGAAATTCACCCCTTCAGTATAGATGTTGTGCTCGGAACCGCCGTTGGGAGTGCCGTTGTCGTGAACGTAGTTATGTTCGAAGAGGACATCCCGAATCATGCCGCCGTCGCCACCGTGGCCGGCATAGTCATTCGACCCCGCAAAAAAACCGTTCCCCGAGTTCTTGATCTCGGTGTTGCGGATGGTGATGTCCGAGCCCCGCTCGATATAAATGGCGGCCGCATTCTGGGCATAGTTGACGACCTGCCCGACGCTGTTGGTGAAGGTGTGCGTCGGATTGGCGTCGGTGACCACCAGGCCGTCGATAATGATGTGCTCGGGCTTGTAGAAGTCGAAGTCCTGGTTGACGTCGCTGCGCGTGAACGTGATCAGGCCGCGCGTCTGATGGCCGAGATACTGCGTGGTATCGTCAGAGCCGGTCGTCGCATTGTCCCCATTGATGACGGGCTTCTCACCGTTCGGCCCAGCGACACCGATGACCTGAATCGGGGCAGCGGCGGTACCCTGGCCAGAGATATTAATTTTTTCATGGTAGTCCCCCCCCTGGGCCGCACTGCGCCAGTGGATATAGACCGTATCGCCGGCAGTGATGTCGTTCCACGGGACGGCACCAACCGAGGTATAGGCCTCACCCGGGCCGACGTTGAAAGCAGTCAACAGCTCACGGGCTTCGAGCGTTTCCGTCTGGCAGCGAAATCCATTGCTGCGGATGGCTCGCCTGGCGGTTGGCGACGTGCGAGAGCGGCGTCCAAGACCTGACGACACCGTCTTAAGAAACGACAGCCAAAGGGGTTGAGTCAACATATTAAAAAACTCCTGCGTCGAGCAATTTCGGAGTGGGCCCGCACCCGATGGGTTTCTAACGAGGGCACGAAGTCCCCGACAACTGGACTCGGATCACCCCCGATTTCGTCGCCAGTACGCAGAGGTTTGAAGTTTGTGACTTGGAATTTGGGAATTTTTTTATCGGCCGAAGTTGGTCTTCGTAGGAGAGCGTCCGGCGTCAGCCGGATGGTTGTTACACGCCCACAAGCAACATTGAGCGCCACGCGTCTTGACGCCGGCGAGCCCGGCGGCGTAAGCCCCGGGATTCTTCGTAACGTGGGATAGGCTTCCAGCCTGTCATTTGTCACCTCAAGTGACAAACCCGAAGTCCATTGACGTTACGATTGGGAGTTTGACTAGCGCAGTCTCTTGATTCACCGCTTTGTCGCTTCGCGATTGACAGGCAGGATGCCTATCCCACGACGAAGAATCCGGGGGCTTACGCCGCCCGGCTCGCCTAATCGTCCGTGGGGGTCGAGGCTGTCGGGTTGCTTGCAAGTCGCTAACAACCATCCGGCTCACGCCGGACGCTCGCCTACGAGGATCTTGGATCGACATCCATCAACTGCCCGCGTTCTCGCCAATCTGGGGGAAGAAACGGCTGGATGAAGTGCAACAAACCGGTCTCGCGAAGTTCCTCCTCGACCAATTCCGGCGTGGCGTTTTCCAGGGTTTCCGCGACTTCTTTCACCAGCAATTCCGCGAACATCCTCCGCGCCCGGCTGAGTTGTTTGCGATACGCGTCCGCTCGCAACGGACGGCCGATCTGGCTGCTGACTCGGTCAGCCAGTTCCGCGGAGTCCAGCTCCGGATGGTCTACCGATTGCCGCAGTACGGTGTGGTACAGGTTCTCCGGGGTACTATGCTCATGGCTCTCGATCGCGCGCCAGACTCGCTCCAGCAGGCATTGCCGCCAGTTCGCGAGCCACGCTTCCTCTTCGTGGACGTCAGGGGCCGCGGCCAGAAACTGCATCACGCTGGCGTCGATCAGCCCCGGCTGCTGGCGTTTGCGACGCAGGTGACTCATCGCGGCATTGTGGACCGAGATTTTCAAGTAGTCTCGAAACCGGCCACGATCAGGATCGGCCCGGACAAAGCCATTCGCCACGACACTGAGAAAGAATTCTTGCGACACATCATCGGCCTCCTGCAGGTCCTTCAGGAGGGCCTCGAGGTAGCTGCGGACTGATGCGGCATACCGAATCAAAAAATGGCCGGGATTATGGACGAGCGACCATTGCGTCGAAATGCGATTCAACGGCAGGCCACCCGGTTCCAGAATCGGATTGGAATCGCTCATAAGCTCGCTTTTACTGCCACACCACGACTCGTATTGTAGTCGAAGTCGCCAAGACTTCGGGGGCTGTTACCAAAGTGGCCAGAACTCTTGGCGAGTTCTGCTACACGGCGCTTCACGGCGTCGCCCGCTTGGGCCACCTCGCGCGATGCCAGACCTGCAACGTGCCGGCATGATTGCCGACCACCAACAGGCTGCCATCATGCGCAAATGCCAACCCGAGGGACATTGTGCCATTCGGATTGGGGAGAGGTTGATCGTAAGGTTTTCCCGCGACACTCCAGAACCAGACGCCATCGCTCGCCGAACACGCCACGGCTTCACTGTCGGGCGTAAAGCGGATCACTCCAATCTGCCCCGCGGGGCCGCTCAAGACGATCGGTTTTGAGTCTGGGGTTCTCAAGTCCCACAGCAACCCGCCTCGCTTGTCGCCGGCCAGGGCGGCCGCCAGGTAGTGACCATCGGGTGAAAACGTCACGGATTGGATGATTTCCGGGGTCAATTTGTACTCGCGCTGCACGTGTTTCGTCGCGACGTCCCACAGTCGCAGAGTGCCAAACTTGCCCCCCGTCGCCAAGGTCGAGCTATCCGGCGAAAAGGCCACGCTATACAGATCACCCAGCACGATCGGCCACTCGCTAGATTTCATGCCACCCGCCACTGACCACACCCGCAACGCCGTCATCAGGGGTTGCCACGGCTGCAATCCAGCGGCCAGCCATTGTCCATCGGGAGAAATGGCAATCGAACAGGCGGCGGAATCGGGGGTCGCCAAGGTGGGCAAGGACTGACCGGTCTCGAGATCCCAGCGTAGGATCTGGGCGTTGGAATCGCCACAGGCCAGTATACGGCTCGTCGGGTCGAAGGCCACGCATTGACCACGAAACTCAAATGGGGGACTGAATAAGGGCTGGCTGGTCCCCAGGTGCAGGCACTTGATGGCATTTTTCTCCGACGTCAACCAGGCCAGCCGGCGATCATCGGGCGAGAAGGCGATCGACTCGACTTCGCCACCCGCAACAATTGGCGTCTCCGGCAACAAGTCCGACACCGGTCGAGCCTCGGTCACGATTCGCGTCACAGTGGCCTCGCCGGGAGCCTCGGCCCAGTTGTCGCCGCGTCCCTGATCACCAGCGAGAAACCACATCACCCCCAAGACAACCACCGCTGCCAAGACGACGATCGCCAGAGTCACTTGGCGCCAAAAGTATGTCACGGGGGCACTCACAGGCGCCATCTTAGTGGTATGGAGTTCATTGCGGGCCAGCAACGACTCCAGATCTGCCAGCAGGGCCTGGGAACTCGATGGTCGCTGAGCGGGTTCTTTGGCCAGCATGCGGTTGAGCAGTTCCACGACCGGGGTCGGAATGTCCGGCTGCAGTTGGCGAGGATCCGGCAGCGGTCGCATGCAGTGGGCATACATGATCTGCAGGGCCTCACCGGCGTCCTGAAATGGGGACTCACCCGTCAGCAGTGTGTAATACGTGATTCCCAGCGAATACACATCACTCCGGTCATCGAGTTTTTCCCCCCGGCACTGTTCGGGACTCATATAGTTCGGCGTGCCGACGATACTCCCCGTGGTAGTTATGGAACTGCTTCCCGGACCGACTCCCTTGGCCAGTCCAAAGTCCGCCAGCTTGGCGTCGCCGGTCGTCGTGAGCAGGATGTTACTCGGCTTGATATCGCGATGAATCAGGCCTGCCGCATGAGCCGCCATCAACCCGCGACAGGCACCGGCAATCATGCCAGTCGCCTCGTGCCACGGAATGGGTCCGCTGGAGGTCAGCCGGTCCTGGGCACTCCCCCCCGGAGCCAGTTCCATCACGAGATAGTAGCCCGCGTCGTGCCGATCGATTTCGTGAATGGCCACGACATGAGGATGATTCAGCCGCGCGATGGCGCGGGCCTCCTGCAACAGCCGCTGCAGAGCCTCGGGGGCAAAATCCTGGGCCGCCAATACCTTGATCGCCACAAGTCGTTCCAGCAACGGGTCACGAGCCTCATAGACGACCCCCATGCCCCCCTGGCCCAGGCAGCGCGTGACGACGTACTTGCCCAACAGGCGTCCCGGCGAATCGTGAGCTGCAGCGGCGCCACGATGTGCATCAGCCCCTCCGCTGGTATCTGAAGATTCTGTTGGACCTGGTTGAGTCATCAATCCGCTCTCGACGCCGTGACAATCGAACTACCGCAACCAGAGTCTACCAGAATTCGCCGTACTTCGAATCACAGCGGCCTCGCCCTTCCAGCGAACCCAAATCCGCAAATGTGGTGGCTGAATCGCCGAGACTGAAGATATACTCAGTCCAATCAACAGTTCATTATATCTCACAAACGCTGTCCGTCGAAGTCGCTGAGCCGCCCGGAGAACACCTCAATGCCCAAATCGGCCTATCGTCCGACGAAGGTGCGGAAAAAGACACGCGAAGTTGTCGATTATCACCGTGATGATTCGCAACCCGGCAAGCCGTTACATCTGCTGGTGCCGGGTGCCATGATTGCCATCGCGTCGCTGTTGACCATCGTGGCGGTGATCTATCAGACCTGGTTCGACAAGACGTTGACCGAATCTGTGGGAATTGGGTGGCTGTGGGTCCTGACGCCCGTGTATATCGGCGGCGTGTTCCTGTTCTGTTACGGCTACGAACTGTACGTTCTAGAGAATGCTCTCTGGCTGACCGCCGTGATTGTCTTTTCGACAGTGGCCATCGTGCTGATCGTGGCGGTCATCGCGGTCTTACTGGGGGGCGGCGGCAGTTCGAGCAGTAGCTCCAGCAGCAGTTCCAGCGGAGGCAAAAAGAAAGGTTCGTCATCGGAGGGAAGTTCCGGCCCAGGCGTGAGTGACCTGTTTGCGGGTTCATCGCGGTCCACATCGTCGAACCTGGGATATACGTCGAACGTGTCGACCTCCCGCGGCCACTCATCCAGCCTGGCCGCGGACATCGGCGAGGTCGTCGTGAACGCGCTGTTGACGCCCGATTCATCCACGACGAGTTTCGCCAGTTCCACATCGGACACGGTAGCGGACGTTCGTCCTGATCCCGCGGTGTGCGAATTCTGCGGCTCGACCTTCATCCCGGAAGAAATGAATTTCACCTGTCCCAAATGCGGGGCCGGATATCGCGACGAGGACGTGAGCGACGTCGAAGAAGATTCATAGCCAAATCGAAGCCGGAGCCCCCATTTTCAATCGGGTGGACCCATCTCGTTCACCATTCGCCTATAATGGATTATGGCGATGTTGCGGTTGCACTTCGGATTGCTTCCTGGAATTGGAGTCGAATATGACTTTCTCTCAAACGTTGACCTACCTTGGCTCGGACCTCGATCATCACGGTGCGCCTCATCAGTGGTTTCATTACCTGACTGTGGCCAAGCCGGACGGTACGACTGGCGGCGCTACGGCAACCATCCTGTCGCTGGCCGAAGTCGTCGCGCATGGCGTTCCCCGAGAACCGGTGAAGATTGTCAATGTCTCTCAAGGAGGCACTGACGCCGCCTTGCAGGAAGCCGCGAAGTTCCTTGATGAGCAACATGCCGGCTTAATCAAACATGTCGCCGAACCGCAGCCGCATGGATGAGGCCGTTGTAGCCTGACTCACTGAGTCGGGTATCTTTCGTCTTGATGCTCCCGACTCGGAGAGTCAGGCTGGCCAAAGCGCTACTTCTGACGGACTTCTCTTGATCCCTATGCGGAACCCCTGAACCTGAATGACCTGCGTGATGTCTACTGGCGTGGTCGCCTGTTCGCGATCGAATCAATCTCGGCATCCGCAATCAGGATTCAGACTTGGGCTGGGCGACTTCGTACATCACACAATTGAAGGCGGGCGAAACGGTATCGTTCCGGCCTCGCGGGCAGTCTATGGCGGGTAAGATTGCCTCGGGCCAACTCTGTACGGTCGCGCCCGTTGATCCAGCGTCGCTACAGGTTGGAGACATTGTCTTGTGCAAGGTCGGCGGAAATGAGTACCTGCACCTGATCAAAGCTATCCAGGGACCACGCTTTCAAATTGGCAATAATCGAGGTTTCATTAACGGCTGGATCACCGCCAACTCCATTTTCGGGAAGTGCATCAAGGTCGAGGCGTAGGAGTTCGTGTCTGGTTTCAGCTGTCTCACTTTTTCCACGGCCAGGTGACATTCGCCCCACCAGATAACCTGCGACGACGGTTATTGAATCGAAACGAAAAGATGGACACGGAAAAAGTCGAGGCCATACGCACCCATTTCGCGCCGTTGACTGGCACGCAAATCGTCAAATATCAAACCGCAGAATTGCTGCTGACTGATGGAACATGGAGCAGCTGGCCCGATCTGCCGATTCGCATTTATACGAATTCCGGCTCAATGGTCTCGGTGTCATGGTCGCGGTTTGACGATCCTGGCTATCGCGGGATGAATCGGTGCCCTTTCCGGTGGAAGATGACGAGACGCGCTGGGTAAATAACGGACTTCCGAACATTAACGACTGCATCGGTCGCACAATTGCCGGGGTACTATTGGGACGCGGCGCAATGTCGATGGCCGGCCGTGAGATTGAAATCTGGACCAGACTGGTGCTCAATCTGGATGACCGCTGGCTGGAGATCGTCAACGCACTCGATGAGAATGGTTACGAACTCCACGACACGATGCCAACTGGCGAATTCGTGCACTGCATTTAACAGGGCAGGGAATGGCCAGTGTGTTGCATTTGATGCAGGTAGCGGCCACTCGCTTTGAATGTCAGATACCGACGACATGACCATGCCCAAAGCCAAAGCGAGAAATTACCAGATCGAAGGCCAGGAATACGCCGTGTCGATTTCGGGCGGTAAGATCAATGCCGACGGCGATGTTCCTTTGCGTATTTCGATTCGGGCCCACTACGGCCATCGCTCCTTTTGCCTGGTGCGGGGTGTGACCAATCGATCTTTTTGGCATGATTATCCGAACATCGAAGAGATGAGAAAGAACGCCATTTCATTGGCTCCCAGACAAGCGTGTGACTTAATTGCCCTGGCGCACAGATTGGGATGGAATCCCGTGGTGTCTCGATCAAACTTCGAATTCGTCGCGACCAAGGAAACCATCCAAGCGGTTGGGGGACTGGGTGCGTGGGAAGCACAACAGTAATTCGACGCGCGAGTCTGATTTGTGAATGGAATCGGCAGGGGATGAATGTGGGACCAACGTCCGAAATACTCCTGAATCAAGACGACGGGCCAACGCTCGACGCAATCGACACGTATCTGACGTCGGTATCGGACCAGATCAATCGCACGCGGAAGGGTCGGGTGTGGGACATTTGGGTTTGAGGTCGGCCAATCCATGTGCAAGTCACCGGACCACTTCCCACAGCGGAATTATCGGCCGGCTGTAACAGTCCGGAAGATGATGCCATCCTGCGTGAACTCACGGCGGGCATCGGTAACCTTGTCGGTGGTATCACTTCGCAGCCGGAGAAGTAAATGCACACAACTCTTGAGAGACTAGATTGCCTGGAGGCGGCCCGATTCCGTTTCATCTGAACACGGGACTTCCAACCCATGCGGGACCAACATCGCAGGCTTGGGAGTAAATTTGACGGTGCGGGTCACTGAATGGCAGATCAGTTCACCTAACCCGTACATCTTCCGGCTGGCTGCCAATTCCCAAATCATTGAAGTTGACGATTGCCACCACGTGCATTACTTTCAGACGTGGAAGGATGTCGCGTGCTCAAACTTTCGCAAATCTTGATGTCTCGAGTTCTGCTCTTCGGCCTGGCAGTGGGCGCGATCGTTGGCGTTGCTGCGGGGTTCGGCGCGTTGGGGGGGTTCTATTTCGACGCGACTCAAACGGACCGGACGACCGGAAACAGCACCGATGGACCTGTTTCGTGGCATCTTTCCCGCTGGTCCAGGACACCTGTCGCCCCGCGCAACGAACTGCCGGAATGGGTCGTCAATAAGCCGGGTTCTCCCACGGATAGCAATGCTCCGCGCCGACCACCCGGCCACTGCTGTCCGACATTAGTTCCGCCGCAGCCGGCCAGTTGCAGCGGGAAGTAATTCCGGACCTCTGCGTGGTCGTTTTAGTGACCCGCGAGCGCGAAATTGAACTCTGCGCCAGAATTTGTTTGACTTTTTGGATTCATTGAACGACGATCACTTTTTAAGACAAGTGATCTCAAATGAATTCGCCTCGATCGGGTTTCCGCCACATACGGCGTGATCCATTCTGGAGTGCTGAGTTTGTTTATCTTGAACTCGCCCCTGGGGCCGGAAGCGCTCGTCCGGCCTGCTGGCGGTTGATAGTCTCACTTCGTCGTGGGATAGGCTTCCAGCCTGTCATGATCCCGTATCAATCGAAATGACATAGAATCGTACCCCGCGAACTTCGCGCAGCGCACGGCTTCTAATCCATTTGGCGAGGGTGACAAATCAGCAATGCATCCTGAAAAGCTCGGCGCGCTGCGCGAAATTCGCGAGGGCTGAATGCTGATCGAAGCCTGTCATTACAGGCTCATGACAGGCTGGAAGCCTATCCCACGACGAAGACTACATTCTCGCCGATCGCCGCATGCCCAGGCGATGATTGAGATAGTGCCGCAGGGCGGCGTCGACGCTCTCGCTGGTGCGGATTGTCTGGAAATCGACGACCTGCCGGGCACACTCGCGACGCAGCTCTTCGCGGAACGCAGCCATCGCCTCTTGATATCCTTCGCGGAGCGACTTCGGATCGCACAACAGGTCGCCCGCCTCTTCCATGCCTTCGAACTTCGTCGTGCCGGCATAGGTGAAGTCGAGCTCCTCGTCGTCGAGGATGTGCAGCACCATGACTTCGTGGCCGCGATACCGCAGTAGTTTCAGCCCCTTGAAGAGCGACTCACGCGGGGTGAACAGGTCGGAGATCAGGATGATCATGCCGCGTTGCGACTGGGCGTCCGCGATCTTCTTCAAGACGCCGTAGAT
>JAQGHS010000253.1 GCA_028291605.1 Planctomycetaceae bacterium
CGACCGTCGCCAGCAGGCCCGTAATCGGTGTCGGTTTGCCCTGGGCTCCCAAGGCTCCCATCAGCAATAGGGCCCCGCCGATCGCATTGGATGTGAACAGCCACGTGCAAATAATGCGATCGGTTTCAATGCGCAGGAAAAACACGGGGACGATGCAGGCGACACCGAGCAGCAAGCAAACCAGGGAATATTTCCGGCAAAACTCGAGAAATCGGCCCTCGGAGAAGTAAAACGCATATCCGACCAGCGTGCCAATCAGGAAAGTGTCGCAGCGCAGATGGGTGGCTCCCAAGGTCGGGACGAGGTTCTTCGGAATCACCGCGGGAACGGTGGCCACACGCAATGCGAGGACTCCAATCGCCATCGCAATGACGAAGGCCGGATGCCAGCGGAAGGGATTCGCCGAGCCGCGCGAGGCGGCCGTCATCCACGTAAACAGCAGGCAAATTCCAATGTAACAATGCTCTTCGACAGCCAGCGACCAGGTATGCGCATAGAGGCCGGGCAGGTAGTTTTGCAGGAAAGCTAATTCGACAACGGTTTTCTCGGCGACCATCTGCACCGGAAACGGATCGACCGTCAGCCAGAACCAGCCGAGTGTTGTGGCGATCAGCACCCAGAACGCGGGATAAATCTTGAATCCGCGGCGAATCAGGAAGCGACCCGGTCGGATTTGGCCGTCCCGCTGAAATTGTCGGAAGAGGATGCCCGAAACCAGGAAGCCGCTGAGGACAAAGAACAGATCAACTCCCACCCAGCCCCCCGCTTGCAGCACAGACAAGACCTGGTAGAGGCCCGGATAGAGGCGGCTCATGGAGTGCGGGAGCGGGATGTGACGGATCAGAACCAGCAGCACCGCGACACTGCGCAGGACGTCCAGCGATTGCCAGCGGATTCCGCTGCCAATGACGGGTGAAGTGGTGTTTGTGGTGGGAGATTCGGTCATACGGAGCAGTCGGCGATCAAAACTGTGGTGGCCCAGCAAACAACATCTAAGCAAACCGGCTGGTGAGCCCCGTGGCGTAAGCCCGGGGATTCTTTAGATTGCGGTGATTCATCACTGCAACCCAAATTACGAAGAATCCGGGGGCTTGCGCCGCCCGGTTCACCTGGTTGGTCTTTTATCCGCGTCCATCCGGCAGAGACACCGACGCTGGCAGCGTCGGCCACGGGCGCAACACTGGATCGACCCAGTTTCCGGGCCAATGGCCACCGCTGACAACAGCAATCCGCTCGGTCAGGCTAAGAAACGACCGTTTCAGACGGTACAATCCCTATTCTCAAAATCAAGGCGGCTCGTCTGTAGGAAGTGGCCGGGCTGCTGAACATTCGGCAATAGCAGGGTGAGGACAACAGTGATGCAAGTGCGTTCGTGGGCAGTGTTAAGTTGTTGTGTCTTGTTACTCGGCAGCGGCGTGCTGCTTGGCGTGGAACCCGATCCGAAGGCCGAAAAATCCAAGGCGGACGCGGCGCGGCAGATGTCGGCGTTTCGGCTGCCGATGGGCTTGAAGGCCGAAGTGTTTGCCACCGACCCGCAATTGGGAAGCCCCGTGGCGATTGGCCTCGATGAGCAAAACCGGGTCTATGTCGCCGAAGAGTACCGCTTCAACCGGGGGACCGAGGAAAACCGGACGCGACCGTTCCTGCTCGAGGACGATCTGCAGATCAAGACGCTCGACGACCGCCTGAAGATGTTCGAAAAGTTCGCGAGCAAGTTCGAAGGGGGGATGGAATGGTTCACCAAGCATCCCGATCAAGTACGGCAGTTGACCGACACCGACGGCGACGGCCGAGCCGACCGCGCGACGATTTTCGCCGGCGGCTTCAACGGAGTGCTGGACGGTTTGGCGGCCGGCGTGATGGCGAAGGACGGCAATATCTACTTCACCTGCATTCCGAACTTGTGGCTCTTGAAGGATGCTGACAATGACGGCGTGGCGGAGATCCGCAAGCCGCTGCTGACAGGGTTCGGGGTCAATGCCGGATTCCTCGGACACGACCTGCATGGCCTGTGTTGGGGACCGGATGGAAAACTCTATTTTTCAGTCGGTGTCCGCGGGTTTCATGTGAAGACTCAAGAGGGAACGACGCTGTCGGGTCCGCGTGCCGGGGCCGTCTTCCGTTGCTACCCGGATGGCTCGCAATTGGAAGTCGTCCATCGCGGATTGAGGAACCCTCAGGAGATCGCGTTTGACGACTATGGCAACCTGTTTGCAGCAGACAATAATTGCGATAAAGGTGATCACTCACGATTAGTATACGTTGTCGAGGGCGGGGAGAGTGGCTGGAACATGGCCTACCAGACCATTCCCGACCCGTATTTGACCGGTCCGTGGCATGCCGAAAAGCTGTGGCATCTGGCTCATCCGGGTCAGCCGGCTTATATTGTGCCTCCCGTCGGCAAGCTGGGGGCTGGTCCGTCCGGCTTCTGCTACTACCCCGGGACCGGATTGCCTGAGCGCTATAACCAGCACTTCTTTATGTGCAACTTTACCGGCAATGGTGGAGTTGAAGCCATTGGCGTCAAGCCCCAGGGTGCGGGCTTTGAAATCACGGAAACCACGGATTTCCTCAAGCCATTAATGGCGACCGATGCCGAGTTCGGATATGACGGCAAGATGTATGTCTCGGATTTCGTGGGTCTCGACTGGGCCGGTCCCACCAAGGGTGGCCGGGTCTATACCGTTCAGGATCCCGAGATCATTAAGACGGACGTCGTTCAACAAGTTAAGAAATTGTTCCAGGAAGGATTTCAACAGCGTCCGACAGACGAGTTGTTGAAGTTGCTGTCTCATGTCGACAATCGTGTTCGCCAGCGGGCTCAATTTGCCCTGGCGGAACGTGGCAAAGAAGTGGTTCCGCAGTTACTGAACATCGCCAAGGAAAATGCGAGCTTGTTTGCTCGTCTGCATGCGATCTGGGCGTTGGGGCAAACGCGTGGTGAACAGCCCGAAATCGCAACAGGATTGGTACCGTTGCTCGCCGATGGTGAGTCTGAAGTGCGGGCTCAGGTGGCGAAGGTACTCGGGCAGCAGCGCTGGAAGCAGGGAGATCAAAAACTGGTCGAGTTGCTGGTTGATCCGGTACCTCGTGTGCGTTACTTTGCGGCGCAGACTTTGGGGCTGAATCACTACTCTCCGGCGTTCCCGGCGATCGTGAAAATGATTCGAGAAAACGAGGATGCCGACCCGTATCTGCGCCACGCGGGGATCATCGCCTTGAAGAATCTGGATGATCGGGCTCAGCTGTGGGAACTCCGAAACGACAAGAGTTCGGCCGTGCGGTTGGTGGCATTGTTGGTGTTGCGGCGGATGCAGGATCCGGACATCTCGCACTTCTTGAAGGATGCCGATCCCTGGATTGTGACGGAGGCGGCGCGGGCGATTAATGACTTGCCGATTGATTCGGAAACGCCGCAGCTCGCCGCATTGCTGACGAACGGCGATCCGGCCGTGGCAAGCGAAGCCTTGTTGCGGCGCGTTCTGAACGCGAACTTCCGGCTCGGAGAAGTCGATCACGCCAAGGCGGTGGCCCGTGTCGTGCTGAATCCGCAAGTCATCCCGGCGATGCGGATGGAAGCCCTGCAAATGCTGGCCGATTGGTCGGAACCGAGTCAGCGGGACCGCGTGAATGGTTTCTGGCGACCGCTGTCGAAACGAGACCCAGCGATTGTGCAGACCGTGCTCAATGAGTTTGCGATGCCGATTTTGACCCAGACCAACGGTGCGTTGCAGATTGCGGCCATTCAACTCATTACACGGCTGAATATCGCCATTGACGATCAGGAGTTTTTCAACTGGGTCGGTCAGAAAGAACGGGATGTGACGCAGCGCGTCGCGGCGCTCAATCTGCTGGTGGCCCGGAAGGATTCCCGAGTGCCGCAGCTTCTGGATGTGGCATTACGGGATGCCCAACCATTATTGCGCGCGGAAGCGCGGCAGATCACGGCAACGAAAAACCCGGTACTCGGGTTTGCAGTGCTGGAGGCGGCCTGGAAGCAGGATTCTGCCACCGTGATGGAAAAGCAACGGGCGGTCAGCCAATTGGCTACGTTGAAGAATATTTCCGCCGATCGCGTTCTGCTGAGGGCGATTGAAGATTTGCAGGCGAATAAGATGCCCCCAGAACTGCAGGTTGACGTCATCGAAGCGGTGCGAGCGCGGGGGACACCTGTGTTGAATGATGCCCTCAACAAGTACGAAGCGCAATTGCCGGCGAGTGATCCGCTGGCTCGTTTCCGGTCGGCGTTGGTCGGTGGTGATGCGGAAAACGGAAAACGCATTTTCCGCAGTCACGCGACTGCGCAGTGCTTCCGGTGCCATAAAATCCAAGGGCAGGGGGGTGAAGCGGGTCCCGATTTGTCGCAGTTGGCGATGCGGTCGCCTCGGGAGCATTTTCTGGAATCGATGATTGATCCGAATGCGAAGCTGACACCGGGATTTGGCTCGGTCGCTTATGTACTGACGGATGGGCGCGTCGTGTCGGGTGTCTTGAAAGCCGAGGATCCCAAGCAGGTGACGGTGTTGACTCCGGAAGGTAAGTCGGTGGTGATTCCGGTCGCGGAAATTGAGGAGCGGACGGCGGCGAAATCAGCGATGCCGCCGGTGGGGCCGATTCTGAAGCTCGGTGAAATTCGTGATGTGATAGAATACCTGGCGACGTTGCGTTGAGCATTTTTGTAGCCTGACTCTCTGAGTCGGGTACTCCTCAGAGAAGACCCGACTCAGAGAGTCAGGCTACAGGCGAGAGGACCGTTCGCCGTGGGGCGTGAAGATTTACTTGCGTTTTGGACCATTGTGGCCGGGGTGCTGTGCAATTCTGCTTGCGCGATTCTGGGCTGCTATATGGTCTTGCGCCGGATGAGTCTGCTCGGCGATGCGATCAGCCATGCGGTCCTGCCGGGGACGGTTGTCGCTGTGTTGTGGTCGGGTCAACTGGTCGGCTGGCAGGTCTTTGTGGGGGCAGTTGCGGTTGGGATTCTCACTGCATTTTTGACGCAGGCGCTCTCCAACTTCGGCAACGTTCCGGAAGACTCCAGCATGGGGGTGGTCTTCACCTCACTGTTTGCGCTGGGGGTGATCTTACTCAACCAGTACGCTTCGCAAGTGGACCTCGATCCCGGTTGCGTGCTGTATGGTCTGATTGAATTCGTGCCGCTGGATACTGTTTCGTGGATGGGAATGGAGATTCCGCGAGCCATCTTCACCCTGGCTACGGTGTGTGGCTTGACGATCTTGTTTGTCACGTTGCTCTGGAAAGAGCTGAAGATCGTTTCGTTCGACGCCGGACTGGCGACAGCGATGGGGATTTCCGCGATCACAGTCCATTACCTGTTGATGGCGATGGTGGCCGTGGTGACGGTGGCCAGTTTTGAAGCGGTCGGTTCGATCCTGGTGATTGCGATGCTGATCGTGCCTCCGGCGACGGCTCATTTGCTGACGGACCGACTGGGGATGATGCAGGTCCTGTCTGTGGTGTGTGCGTGCCTGTCGGCGATTATCGGTTATTTCCTCGCCGAGTACTGGAACACCAGCGTGGCCGGGATGATGTCGGTGGTGGCCGGTGGGTTGTTTACGATCTCGGTGATTTTTGCGCCTCAGCATGGGTTGCTGGTCAAAGCGTATCGCAAGCTGCGGCTGACGTTGCGGATCATTAAGGAAGATATTCTCGCGGTGCTGTACCGAGTCGAAGAGCGTGGCCGCCGTGACGGGCTACCGACTGGGCTGGCACTTGGGAAATGTATTCAGTTCGCGGGTGGTGGATTGCTGGCGCGATTGGCAATTCCCATCATGAAGGGGCAAGGGTTGATCGTAGACGCGGGAGAAGGTTGCCTGGCGCTGACCGATGCGGGGCCCGGTCGAGCCAAATCGCTGGTCCGTTCGCACCGGCTGTGGGAAGCGTACCTCGAAAAGCATTTCGAGCTGCCGCGCGACCATCTGCATGAACCGGCTTCGCGCATTGAGCACTATCTCGGTCCAAATCTGCAGCAGGAGATTTCGGAGGAGCTGGCGGCTCCGAAGCAGGATCCGCACGGGCAGGCGATTCCGCAGGCGGATCCGCCGACTCCGGAGGCGTGATGTAGCCCGACTCTCCAAAGTCGGGCGATTGGTCACGCAGTGCCCGCGCTACAAGCTCGAAGCGCAAGCGAGTGCATTTTCTGGCAAGTAGATCAAGAATGCACTCGCTTGCGCTTCGAGCTTGTATTGGTATCCCAAGGTTCGCCCGACTCTGGAGAGTCAGGCTACGGGCCCGCGCTTTGAAACATCAATCGATGTTGATATCCTCAGTCGACGTTATGCCAGAGATGGCGTTTGCCGATCAGATCTCTCTCAACCCGGCCATGATCAATCCAGGTAGATACCAACCGCGCGCGTGGACGAGAGTGGCAATCCTGCTGCTCGTGGGAGGCTTACTGACGGTTGGCTTCGCGCAGGATAACAAACAGCCTGTTGTCGATGCCCCGCTGCCTCCGTCCGAGGCCGCTCGGACGATGGTTGTACCTGAAGGATTTCAGGTGACGCTGTTTGCCGGGGAACCGGACGTCATGCAGCCGATCGGGTTCTGCATTGACGATCGAGGCCGTTTGTGGGTCGCTGAGGCCTACAACTATCCCCATCATGGGACGAAGCCGGGCGATCGAATTCTGATATTCGCCGACACCGATGGAGACGGCCGATTTGATAAACGGACTGTCTTCTATGACAAGCTGAACTACGTTACCGGGATTGAAGTCGGGTTTGGTGGAGCATGGGTGGTTTCGCCTCCCTCGTTGTATTTCATCCCGGATCGCGATGGGGATGACAAGCCGGACAGCGAACCGGAAGTGTTGCTGGATGGGTTTGGTAATCATGCGAACTCGCATAATCTCGCCAATGGTTTGGCTTGGGGTCCGGATGGCTGGTTGTATGGGACTCATGGCCGCACCAATTGGTCGATGTTGGCTAAGCCGGGGACTCCGAAGGAACAGCGGAAGCAGTTTGACGGGGGCGTGTATCGCTATCACCCCGTGCGGCATGTTTGGGAACCGTACGCCGATGGTACGACGAACCCGTGGGGTATCGACTGGAATGACTACGGTGATGCGTTCATCTGCAACTGCGTGAATCCGCACTTGTTCCATGTGATTTACGGGGCCCACTACGAACCGTGGCGCAATCGTGAATCGAGCCAGTACGCATACCAGCGAATTCCCACGATCGCCGATCATCTGCATTTTGTCGGACAAGCGACCGTGCAGGAGGGATTGGGGTCTGCGGCCGAAGATGCAGCCGGGGGAGGACACGCCCATTGTGGGACGATGGTGTATCTGGGAGACAACTGGCCCGAGAAGTATCGCAATACGCTGTTCACGAACAACATTCACGGACGGCGGATTAATAACGATCTGCTGCATCGAGAAGGTTCGGGATATTCGGCGTCGCACGGTAAGGACTTGATGCGCTCGAAAGATCCGTGGTACATGGGGGTCACGTTGCGGTACGGGCCGGACGGCTCTGTGTTCGCCAGCGACTGGTCTGATACGGGCGAATGTCACAGCGTGAAGAACACGCGGCGCGAGACTGGCCGGATCTACAAGATTTCTTATGGGAAACCTCTCGCGAAGCCGGTTGATCTGGCCGCGCTGGATAACTCGGCGCTGGTTGAACTGCAACTGCACCGTAACGATTGGTATGTGCAACATGCGCGGCGGCTGTTGCAGGAGCGCGCGGCGAGTGGTGCCGACATGTCCGAGGTGACTCGGCGACTGCTCGTCATGTTCCACGAGCAGACGGAAGTGCCTCGCAAATTGCGAGCTCTGTGGGCGTTGCAGGTGATCGGGCGGCTCCACGCGGACTTCCTGATTCAGCAACTCAGCCATGAGAGCGAATATGTTCGAGCCTGGGCGGTGCAGTTGCTCTGTGAAGCTGGGAATCCGTCCGCCGACGCACTGTCTCGATTTTGTCAGTTGGCCGCGCAGGGAGGCTCGGCGTATGTGCGACTGCATCTGGCCAGCATGCTCCAACGGATGAAAATGTCAGATCGCTGGCTCATCGCCGAGTACTTGATGAGCAGGGGGGGAGATGTTGACGACAACAACCTGCCGCTCATGATCTGGTACGGCATTGAACCGCTGGTGAATGAGGATCTGGCGCGCTTTGTCGAACTGACAGGCAGCATTCGGTTCCCGCTGATTGCCCGGCATATCGGACGCCGAGTGGCCTCGCTGCCCGATGTGAAGGCTGGATTAGAAATGATCGCCTTGCAGTTGGGGGAGGCCGATGCCGGTAATCACTCGGAACTGTTGGCGGGAGTGATCGAAGGGCTCGAAGGCCGACGCACCGTTGACGTGCCTGAGGGATGGCCACGGAGTTATGCGAGACTGCAGGGGAACTCGAGTGCGACGATTCGCGAACGGTCGTTGCAGTTGGCGCTGATTTTTGACGATCCCGTGGCGCTGGCGAGTTTGCGTCGAGTGGCGGATGATTCGGATGCCGATGCGACGGCGCGGGATCGAGCGATCCAGGCACTGGTGGCCAAGAAGTCTGCTGAGCTGTCTCCCCTACTATTGAAGTTGATCGGCGACCCGATAGTCCGTCGTGCGGCGCTGCGCGGATTGGCGGAATACGATGATGCCGCGACTCCGGGGACGATACTTAAGTTGTATGTGACCTTCGATGCGGCTGCTCGACAGGATGCAGTGCAGACGTTGGCCTCACGGGCCGCGTGGGCCGGGAACCTCATGGAGGCGATTGAGGCGGGGCGGGTTTCGCGGCAGGAATTGACCGCTTATACCGCTCGGCAGATCTACAATCTGGGGGACGCGAAACTGAAGGATCGGCTGCAGTCGGTATGGGGCGAAGTGCGAACGACTTCTGCGGAGAAGTCGCAACTTGTCGCCAACTTTAAGAAGCGGTTGACGCCCGATTCTTTGCTGAAAGCCGATCGGTCTGCTGGCCGGGCGATCTTTCAAAAGACGTGTGCGAGTTGCCATCGTTTCTTCGATGCGGGCGGAGCCATCGGCCCCGACATTACCGGTTCTCAACGGACGAACCTCGATTATTTATTGCAGACGCTGATTGATCCCAGTGCCGCGGTGGGCAAGGATTTTCAGATGCATATTATCGAGACGGTTTCCGGTCGTGTGATCACTGGGCTGGTGGTTGGTGAGACCAAGGCGGCGACGACGATTCAGACGGTCAATGAAAAGATCGTGATTCCGAATGCGGAAATCGAAGAGCGAAAGATTTCGCCGCTCTCCGTCATGCCGGAGGGGATGTTGCAAAACTTGAAGATCGAAGAAGTACGTGAGTTGATCGCTTATTTGATGGGGCCGGGTCAGGTTCCATTGCCGGAGGAAAAGTCTGCTCCGGCAAGGCGTTAGGAATGTCGTAGCCACGTTCGCCAGAACGTGGGCGGATTGTCCTTCGACCCACGTTCTGGCGAGCGTGGCTACAAGACGAGTGTGTTGAGTTTAAGAAGAATCTTACAACCAGGAGTAACCCATGATTCGTCGTTTGCTGTCGTTGGTCGCTATCGCGATTATCACTAGTTCTTATGTACAAGCTGCCGAGCCGGTGAAGGTCGGAATTCTCGGCATCGATAACTTTGGGTCGGTGGCATATACCGAGCATCTCAATCATCCCAAGGCGGAAGGGGACTTTGCCGGAGTGCGGGTCGTCGCGGCGTTTGAGATTAACAGCCCGACCTATCCCGACAGTGCCAAGCTGGCGGGGATGTGGAAGCAGCAACGGCTGACGATGTATCAAAACCCCGCCGATCCTAAGGACAAGGTACCAC
>JAQGHS010000284.1 GCA_028291605.1 Planctomycetaceae bacterium
AAGCCAATCGCCACCATGTTAAATATCATAATGGGCCTGATCTTCGTGATCGGCGGCTTATCGGGAAAGCTGGCTCTGCGCGGATTCAACAGCCCGGAATTGTTGGCCGCGATCGGTGCCGTGTTGATCGTGTGGGGAATTACCCAAGTCCGTCGCAGTCGTCGCGTGGACGCCGAAACCCGGCCGTCCAACGCGACCGAGTACTCGCCACCGCCCGACCAGTTGCCGTGACTAGCTCGTAGCCGAAGTCGCCAAGACTTCGGGGGCGTGTCTGCTAACGCCCGAATTCTGGCGAATTCGGCTACAAAATCTGCCTTCTTATCGACGGCAATCGACCTCATAGCTCAATTGCAATCCGCCACCAACGGTCCGGCCAGTTCTTCCAGATAGAACAACTTCCCCGGCATGCTGGTCATGTAGGTCGAGGGAATCCAACGGGTCGGCATGTGTCGTAGCGACATCCACAGGCTGAGCCCCTGCCACATCATGCCCCGGCCGAATGTTCCGTCGGCGCCACCAATGCAATAGTCGGCAGCCAGGAAAATCTTGGGACCGATCGTATTCGCATAGCACGGGACCAGCGTCGTGCGACTCTTAAAACTGGTGATCGCATTCTGCTCGATGGTCAGCGGATGCAGCCGCGCCCCGAAGCGATGCGTGGCATCTTTCCAGGCGGTATCGGTATCGTATTCCGCGGCGAAGTGCGGCTCCCAGAAGGCAATGTGGCAGACCCGGCCGATGCCGTAGACGACCGCCATTTTGGCCCCCTTCTCCTTCAATTCGCCGATGCGTTTGTCGTATGTATGCAATGTACGGCGGGTCGCGAAGCACCGTTGCTTGACGGGCACCGTCAGCGAACCCAGCGGGCCATAAAAGGCCTTCTGCATCGAATACTGGAACGACCCCGGGTCATTGTGGCTGAGCGTATTGCCTTCCGCATCGCTCCATTCGTCCATGTTGAAGCCATGCACGTGGTCGGCTGACACATTCCAGCACGACAGAAAATAGACCGCCCAGCGATACATGCCCATCGGACCGACCGGCAAAATCATCACCAACTGCCGGCCTTCGTCACGTGTCTGTTTTATACACAAAGCAATTTCGTGTCCGAGCATCATGTCGAAGTCGGATTGTGAATTACACGAAGTCGGTTGATATTCCTTGTGCCACCACTTCTGGCGTTTGCTGATGGTTCCTGGATCATCGTCGACGCAGGCATCAATTTTCGCCAGATCCCAGCCAGCCGGAAAGAAGCCTTCCATCATCGATCCTGCCAGGGTCGAAATCAGATTCATGTTCTACGTTCCCTTGTTCTAAGCGTTAAATACCGTCTTCCCAGGAGGGGTATGACAGCACCAGGGTGAATCGAAATGGTCAGGACGAGTTGCCCTCAGTGGTGACGATCAGGCAATCGCCGGGCGCCCGATTCAACCCAAGCGAGGACTGGATTGCAGAGTGATCACAACGCACGAACCCATAATTTTCAAGTCATACCGTCATGTTTATGTAAGTTCTTCAGGCCGAATCTGTCAGGCGCCGCTGCGACTGCTGCGTTCCTGCGAGCCATCCCGAGTATGGATTTTACAAAATCGCTCCATTAATTTCGCTTTATGGAGACCGCAGCACCTTCAGCCATGTTGGCGAATTGTCGACCGACTTGGTCAGAATTTCGTCAAGCTCCAGCGAACCGCGTCAACCGGACAAACCAAGGCACAGACCTGGCACCGAATGCAGGCCTGGTCCTCAGTGACTTTGGGAATTTGCTGCACCCAAACCAGGCATTGTGTCGGACAAATCCTCAAACAATCACCGCAGCTCGTGCATAGCCGAGGATCGATCAGCGGCAATTCATTGGGAATCTGTGACATAACAACCGGCACTTCATGACACGGGTCGACGCAAGTATACACTCCGGACACGAATATCGCGAACTATTTTTTGTAGTGTTTTCACTCGTCGCTTCAGATCGAACCCCGAAATTGATACGGGATCGATTGGAGGTGATCTGAGAAGTAGATTTTTAGCCACGGATGAAACACGGATGAAACACGGATAGGATCGACCTGACGCAACGTCGTTACAGATTCGTATCGTAATGATGAATTGGGGAGTTCGCTGTGCACAAAGACTCCAGAGCACGATGATCCAATCCGTGTTTCATCCGTGTCTATCCGTGGCAAAGTAATTCTGTAACTCTTTAGCCGACACGCACGTCAATTTCACTTGTCACACTGCGTATCAGGGCTCAGCCCGTTCGAGCATGGATGTCGCTCGTTGGAGATTTTTCACCGCCGAAACATGGTTCGGGGCGAGATGCACGGCTTCGTGAAATGCCTTGGCCGCGTCGGCGAACTGCTGCTTCCGAGCGAGCACCACTCCCAGATTATTCCAGGCGTCGGCGGAGCTGGCGTCGATCCGCAGAGACTCACGATAGGCGGCAATGGCGTCATCCAAGCGGTTCTGGCTCTCGAAAAAGACACCCAGATTGAAGCGTGGAATGGCCGAAGCAGGTTGTAATTCTGCGGCCCGGCGATAGTGGACCAGGGCGCCCTCGGGATCGTGGTCGGCGGCCAATGCCTGTGCCAGATTGTTGTGAGTCTCCGAAGAGTCGGGGGCGATATCCAATGCCCGCCGAAAGGCCGAAATGGCTTCTTTATTCCGTCCGGCCATGACCAATGCCGAGCCCAGATTATTGTGAATCTCTGCTTTACGGGGTCGCCGCCGGGCCGCCATCTGGAAGAGGGGCAGTGCCTCACGGTAGCGTCCCTGTTTCAGCAGCATCACGCCCAGGTTATAGCTGGCCTCAACATGGAGAGGATCAAGTTTCAGCGTGCGTTGGAACTCCAGTCGCGCCGCGTCGTCGGCTCCACGCTGCAGATGGACCGTTCCCAGGTCGTAATGGATATCTGCGTACTGCGAATTCAGTTGCAGCGCGCGGCGCTGCGCGTCCTCCGCTGCGTCAAGTCGTCCCACTGCGGCCAGGGCAATGCCGCGGTTGTGATGGGCATACACGCTGTCCGGCAGTGCTGCCACCAATGCGTCATGTTTTTCCAAACCAAACGTGGGATGCTGAGCCTCGTGGATTGTCAGCCAGATCAATCCGCAAATCGGTGCGGCCATCAAACTCCATTTGAGCCATTGACTGCTGAAACCCCGGCGACTGCCACTTCCCTCGGCCAGATCGAGTGTCCGCTGCGTGTCGGTCTCGCGTAATTTCCAGATAAAGCCATCGTAATAATAGTGCAAGACAGTGGAGGCGAGGAATATCCCCAGCAGAGCCTGTTGCAGAGGTCCGGCGAGCAGTTCGCGCGTTCCATAACTCAGCAGGCCGTAGGCCACGATCAATACCAGGTAGCAGGCCACCAATGCGCCGCGTCGTCGAAACAAGAACCGTGTGAATCCGCCCGCGCCGGCATCTTTCTCAGCTCGTCGGGCATTGAACGCCCAGACGATCGTCAGGTATTGGGCATCGTGAAACAATTCGAATAAGGCGTAAGAGACCAAGAGGTTCGAGACAGACGCGAGGCAATACCAGTAATAACCGAACGTGGTCAGCATCAATGCCAGTTTCAGTGGACTGGGGCGATTGCCGCGCCAGGTTTGTCTGATGGTATGTGCTACGAAGAGTGATGTGATCACGACCAGGACGATGACCATCGCCGTGCGAAGTCCCGCGATGAGGCCCGGCGAAACCACTGGTCCGCCG
>JAQGHS010000305.1 GCA_028291605.1 Planctomycetaceae bacterium
GCGTCCGCCACGGGGGCGTGATCACAAACCGTACTCTTTGATCTTGCGATACAGAGTCCGTTCGCCAATCCCCAACAACTCGGCGGCCTCTTCACGCTTGCCACCAGTCAGCTCCAGCGTTCGCTCGATATAGTATTTTTCGATCTCGGTGAACGGGCGACCGACCAGTGAGTCGGCTCCGGACTTCCCCGCTAGAGCTCGACCACTTTCCTCTTTATCGTTTCCCAGCGGGGCCAGTTCATCGGGCAAATCCTGTGAGTCCAGGAAGCCGTCGGTATCGACCACGATCATCCGCTCGACCCAGTTTCGCAACTGCCGGATATTGCCCGGCCAGTCATAGGCCATGAAGGCCTGGCGAGCTCCCTTGGACATGCCTTCGATGTGCTTGCCGTGCTGGATCGAGCCATCCTTCAGGAAGTGTTCAATCAACAGCGGGATGTCCTGCCGGCGCTCGCGTAACGGCGGCAAGTGGATGTTCACGACATTCAGGCGATAGTACAAATCCTTGCGAAACGTCCCCTTGTCCACCATCTCGGAGAGGTTGGCATTGGTCGCCGCCACCAGCCGGACGTTGACGCTGACTTGTTCGTTCGCCCCCACGCGCGAAATCTTGCGTTCCTCCAACACGCGGAGCAGTTTGATCTGCGTCTCGGCGGGCATTTCACCCACTTCGTCCATGAACAGGGTGCCGCCATTGGCATACTCAAACTTACCGATGCGGCGCCCGACGGCCCCGGTGAACGAGCCCGGTTCGTGACCGAACAGTTCACTCTCCAAGATCCCCGCGGACAGGGCCGAGATATTCAGGGTCACGAACGGCTTACTTTTGCGACGGCTGTTATGGTGAATGGCCCGAGCCACAAGGTCCTTGCCGGTCCCGTTTTCGCCTTGAATCAGTACGGTACTATCGGTCGGCGCGATTTGCTGTAACTGCGCCATGATCTTCAGCATCTGAGGACTGTTGCCGATCACTCCTTCAAAGCCAAATTTCTCATCGAGACGGCGATGGAGCTCGGCGTTCTGGCGAATCAGCCGCAGCCGCTCGGACGCTTTGTCGACTGCCGTACGAAGTTCTTTGATATCCAGTGGCTTGGTGAGATAGGTATAGGCCCCATGCTGCATTGCCGTCACGGCCGAATTGATTGATCCGTGTCCGGTTAACAAAATGACTTCGGCGTCGGGAATTTCGTCCTTGGCCTTGCGCAGGATATCCAACCCGTCAAAGTCCTCCATGCGGAGGTCGGTGACGACGATATCGTAGATTTCGCTTTCCAGCAGTTGAGCTCCGCGCTGACCCGAAGGGGCGACGGTGCATTCGTAGCCGACACGATTCAGACTCTCCGCGACCGCTTGCGCGTGGGGTTCATCATCATCGACAATCAACACACGAATATGTGCGGCAGGCAAGTTCGACTTGTCTTCAGGGGCCGTCATGCATCCATCCCAACGTCAGTGCGGAAATGCTCAGGGCCTCTGGAAATCGAGTCCCGCTGAGAACAGGCAGAAACAAGTACCCGTCAATATCAAGTCAACGCAGTATAGCAACACCCATGAAGATGCCTCAAACCAGCCCCTTGGAATCGATCCAGGCAGAGCCAATTCGCGGGCATTCCGCGAAGATCTGGCGCTGGGCGGGCATCGGTATCGTGGCAGACGCTGCCAGCGTCTGCCACGTGGCGACGAAATCTGCCTCAGTTCGGGGGCGCACCTAGATTCCAACGATACCGCAAGTGGCGGGATTGCATCAGGTTGTGGTGATCGATGAGATGCGGGAGACCAAAAACCCGCGCATAATGATGTTTGGAGCATTCGGACAGGTTTCGTGTGGGTGATAAAATGGCAGATAAGGATCGGTCGGCGCATGCTCCAGCGTCGACAACGTTATCGACACGTCGATGGACGTATACAAACGATTAAAGGGATCAAAGAAGTCAAAGAAGTCAGCCCCCACGAGCAATCAAAGAGTTCAAAGAAGTTGAAGGGGTCAAGAGTTCAAAGGGAGCAAAGAACCGTTTGGAGCTAAACATCGAAATCAGCCGGCACGCGTTAGCGTCCGGTTCGTTCGGGAAATCAGGCTCGAATTCAAAAACCGGTGCTAGCACCCTCCGGCTAATGAATAATCTGGCTAGTGCGTCGACAACGCTTTCGGCACATCAACAAACGTGTACAAATGATTAAAAGGATCAAAGAAGTCGAAGAAGTCAGCGCACGCAAGAGGTCAAAGAAGTGAAAGGGATCAAAGAGGCCGGAAGACATCGACGTCGCCAAACCGAGCAAATGGAGCAAAGAGGTCGTTGGCGCAAAATAGCGAAATCAGCCGGCACGCGTTAGCGTCCGGTTCGTTCGGGAAATCAGGCCCGAAATCGGAACCGGAAGCTAGCGTGCTGCGGCTCATGAATAATCCGGGCTAGTGCGTCGACAATGCTTTCGGCACACCAACAGACGTGTACGGACGATTAAAGGGATCAAAGAAGTCAAAGAAATCAGCGCACACGAGCGGTCAAAGAGTTCAAAGAAGTCAAAGGGATCAAAGGGATCAAAGAGGCCGGGAGACATCGACGCGAGCGAACCGAGCCAATGGAGCAAAGAGGTCGTTAGCGTAAAATAGCGAAATCAGCCGGCACGCGCGAGGCGTCCGGTTCGTTCGGGAAATCAGAGCCCGAAATCAGAACTGGGGCTAGTGCGTCGACAACACCTTCGGCACATCAACAGACGTGTACGAAAGTTTAAAGGGATCAAAGAAGTCAAAGAAATCAGCGTACGCGAGTGGTCAAAGAGTTCAAAGAAGTTAAAGGGATCAAAGAGGTCGGAGATTTTCTCACAGCGAGAAATAGGCCAGATTTTCCGCCAGCCCCCCCTCGCGGGGGTGGTTCCCGCGCTTTTGCACTACAGCCGACAAGAACTTCGTGGTAGTGCATAAACGCCGGAACCACTGGCGCAAGCCCAGTGGCGGAACGTCGCCACAAAGCATTCGTGTCAAAGAAGTCAAAGAGTTCAAAGGGATCAAAGAAGTCGGCTCATAAAAAAGCGAGCCTTCCAGAACCGCTGAGATCCTATAATGCAGTCGCCATTTACGCAGAGTGGAACGATTGCCTATCTTATCGGTAAATTCCAATGTGTCGGATTTGGATCGACCAGACGGATTATGAACCAGCAAACTTCAGCGGCGGGTACGTATCACGAATTGACGAAGTGTGATGTGTCTGGAATCTTCCGTTGAGCGAAAACGCTCAATTCGGGTATGATTCCCGTGAGGCGAATGACGCTAGCCGTTGGTGTTATTTCGTGTGGAGCAAGTCAGTTACGGCAGATTCCGGCTGTCAGTGTCGATTTGTCAAATCGGCCTCGGTCGGTGCCGCACTCTCAGAGTCAACGCTTATGAACATGAATCTCCAAGCCACCGGCCATCGCTCGCTATCGATGCTGTCCCTCGCGTTTTTGTGCGCACTCGGGACCTATTTGTCGCCGATTGCCGCGCAGGATCTGAATGGCTTTAAGGATCCCCTGGGCTTGCAGCTTCCGGGTCAGCAGGGAGTGGCCGCTCCCGAACCCAAAGTCACGATCGCCGTCGAACCGGCAAAGGCCCAGTCCGGCGAGACCGTCACCTTCTCGGTGACCATCGAATTGCCTCCGGGCAGTTACACCTATTCGATGAGTCCCAAATTCGGAGGGGGCACCAAGGTCAAATTCACCGCGGAGGAAGGCGTAAAGGCCCTTGGCGACTTCAAACCTGATCACCCACCCAAGGTCGAGTTTGCCAAAGAGTTTGATCAGAACGTTGAGAAATTTACCAAGTCGGTCACGTGGAGTCGTCAGTACGAAGTCATCGAAGCCCCGAACGGCGCACGGCTTCAGGGGAACCTGATCTATCAGGTCTGCGACTCCATGAGCTGTCGCAATCTTCGCAAAGCCTTTGACATCGAAATTCCCCAGAGCGATGGAACCGGCGAATCCTCACCAGTCGCCAAGCGTGGAGTTGCTGAGAATCAACCAACGACAGCCGACGCAGATCACTTCCTGATCAATGTCAAAAAGAAAACTCCCCACTCGCAAGGTTTGATCCGACTGACGCCAGTTGACGCCCAACCGGGTGATGAAGTCTCCTTGGAACTTCAAGTGAAGATGGACCCCAAGTGGCACGTCTATTCACTGACTCAACCTGAAGGGAACACCGCTGAGACGACCACAATTGAAATTGAGTCGCATCAGGGGCTCGAAGCAATCGATGCCGAGTTCACGGCCAACAAGCCATTTGAACGACAAGAACTGGATGACGTTTCAGGAAAGAAGAAACTCATCCACGAGATCTACGAACACGAAGTCACATGGACTCGTAAATTCCGTCTGCTGCCCGGCACGCAGTTGTCGGATGTCAAAGTGATCGGCAAAGCGCGATATCAAGTCTGCAAAGATGGCGGCAGTTGCGTGCTGCACACCCAGAAATTTGAGTTGCCCCGCGGTGGCGATGTCGCCCCAGAAAAACCCGCAGTCACGATCGTGCCGGTCGCCGAGCCAGGTGTGCCGACAAGTCCCTCCAAGGGCCCTCAAATGGCCGATCTCAGCGATGCCGAATGTGCAGCGGGGGCAGGGCACGGCGACGCCCATGAAAGAGGCTTCTTCTATGTCATTGGCGCAGCATTTGTATTCGGCTGGCTGGCTCTGTTGACTCCCTGCGTGTTTCCCATGGTGCCGATCACCGTCAGCTTCTTCCTGAAACAAGCCGAAAAGAAGCACAACAACCCGCTCAAGATGGCCTTCGTTTATTGCGGAAGCATCATCGCCACGTTTACGGTAATGGGCCTGCTCTTCAGTTTCTTATTCGGTGCCGGCTACATCAATACCCTGGCGAATGGGGTGTACCTGAATCTGTTCCTGGGATTGGTACTGTTGTTTTTTGCGTTGAATCTACTGGGGCTATTCGACATTCAAATCCCGAGTTGGCTGCTGACCTTTACGGCTTCGAAGGAATCAACCAGCAGTTACCTGGGAGTCTTCTTTATGGCCCTGACTTTCACTCTGACATCATTCACATGCACTTTCGCGTTCCTCGGGCTGATTCTGGTCTGGGCCGCCAATGGTGAATTCTGGTTGCCGCTGGCCGGGTTGGTTTCATTTTCAACCGCCTTTGCGTTGCCCTTCTTTCTGTTGGCGTTGTTCCCCAGCTATCTCCAGAAACTGCCGAAGAGTGGCGGCTGGATGAACCGAGTTAAGGTTGTCATGGGACTGATCGAGATGGCCTTCATGTTCAAGTTTCTCAGTGTCGCCGATATCAGTTGGAACGGGACGCCGACGGTGTTCGATTATCATCTCGTGATGTCCGCCTGGATGGCGATTTCCCTGGTCACCGGCCTCTACTTGATTGGCAAGATCACCCTGCCGCATGACACGCGTGAGGACTACATCGGGGTGTTGCCGATGGTGTTGGCAATTGGCTGCTTCGGTCTGGCTGGGTATCTGGCAGTCGGTATTTTCGGACATGAACCGCCCAGTGGAATCCTGGGTAAACAGATCCTCGCGTTCGCTCCCCCCAGACTCGAAGGAGGTACTGGTGAAGACGGTCCCTTCCTGATTGGCTCACACGACAAGCAAACTTATTTGCTCGACTTTGAACGTGCCAAAGCGAAGGCCCAGAAACTCCAGCAGCCACTATTTATCGACTTCACCGGAGTCAATTGCATCAACTGCCGCAAGATGGAAGAGCTGATGGCGAGTTCGTCAATTCAGCAGCATCTGAAGAACTTTGTTCGCGTCCAACTGTATACTGACCAGATGCCTTCGAACGCCGTGTCGGATGCGAAGCTGGGCGAGAAGTTGCTCCAACAAAACATCAATCTGCAAGAAGATTGGTACAAGGATGCGTCACTGCCTGGCTATGCGGTCGTGACGCCCGATGGCAAAGTCTTCTTGTCCCGGATACAGGGCTTGGTCCCTGCCGCCGATTTCGAGACATTCCTGCAGTGCGGCGAAAATAAGTGGGAACTCAGTAAGCGAGCGGAAGTGGCTTCAACGAAGCAGTAGTCAAATCCGGGACCGGCTTGAAATTGGGGTGATCTAATTCCCATTGGTCCTATAAATCCCATCAAATTCATGGGACGGATGGGACTTATGTACCGATCACAACCACAGATTGAATAGATGGCACAATCTTTGACCTAATGATGCCCGCCATGACCGTGATCGGCAATAGCCACCGCATGGCCACCGTGATCGTCATGCCCATGGCCGTCGTGACCGTGATGGTCGTCAGCTTCCGGAACATCTTCGGCGAATTGGCAGCAACTGGCACAGCAGCCGGATAGTTGGGCCGCACCTGCCAGCAACATCAGGCAATAGAGACCCGTCACATAGACGGTCTTGCCCACGAAATTACTGATCGTCAAGCCAAACAAGTGATAACTGCCGCTCGCGGGCGGGAAGACGACGCCCCATACCATGATCCACACAACGGCGATCAGCAGCAACGCGATCCAGCCACCCTCTTGCGTAATCTGGACTCGCAGCTTCGTCCAATTGACGGCCAGCAACCAGAAAACCAACCAGGCCACGAGCGGAGTCCAAGGCAGGACCATATAGCCAACGCTGCCGACGAGATCGACCACGGCGAAGAACAGCTCAAACAGCGACTCGAATACGCTTAGCATATCAGTTCAAACTTTACTGCGAGGGCGATACCGAAACTGGTACGAGACCAGTCTGGTCAATGTCGCCCGTGGTCTGTGATTGGTCGTCTGGAGGTCGCCGGATTGAGACAATTCGGGCCTGCAGAATCAATTGTGCTCAAACCGTATCAGATTGGTGAAGCTGATTCCAGCGAACGCCGGTGTTTCCGTAGGACGGGTCTCCCGGCCCGTCGTACAGAGTTATGCTACCATTCGCGGTGATACCCGGCGGTCCAGCCGCCATCCACCGTAATGATGCAGCCATTGATGTAACTGGCCTCAGGAGCGACCAAGAATAGTACGGCGGCGGCAATTTCTTCGGGTTCGCCGGGGCGTCCCAAAGGGATGTGCGAAATCAAACTGGCCGCATTCTGCGAGTACGATCCGTCAGCCCCATAAAAGAGTGCCCGCGTGCCGGCAGTCAACGTCGATCCCGGCGCAACTCCATTCACCAGAATGTTTTGCGGCCCCAGCTCGAGAGCCATCGACTTCGTCAGATTGATCACCCCCGCCTTGGCTGCAACGAAGGCGCTCTGCAGCCGCAGAGGAACCAGTCCAGCCACCGACGAGATATTCACGATGCGACCACCACCCGCGTTCAGCAAGTGCGGCACGACCGCCTGGCTCGTCGCAAACACACCCGTCAGATCGACCTGCAAGATTCGCTGCCAGTCTTCCATGGCGTATTCATGGACCGGCCGACGATCTTTGACCGTATTGATTCCCGCATTATTGACCAGAATGGTGATCTTTCCAAAGCGTGCCGCGACGTCATCCGCCAGACGTTTCATCCCCGGGGCATCTGAAACATCGCCTCCAAACGCTAATAACTTTTCACTGGGGCCACCCAGGTCGATCACCGTCTGCTGTGCGACTTTTTCCTGGATATCGACGATCGCGACGGCGGCACCATTGGCCAGAAACTGCTCGACAATCGCTCGACCGATGCCTTGGGCTCCACCCGTAATCACGGCGACCTGATTCTGGAGATTAACCTGCATAAGCGCCTCCTTTGCCGGATTTCCGGACGGATGTGAATGATTTCGGTCACACCATACGCGACCCAGTGAATGACAGCAAGGACCGTAGGATAGGCATCCAGCCTGTCATCTACGCCTCAGAATGACAGGCCGAAAGCCTATCCCACGGTTTGTCTTAGCGAGATTAACGATTGAGTCGACAATTCGACTGGGGAAATATGGGAGTCGCGTTTTTTTTGCAGAGCGGAAACGCTCGTATGGCGCACAATGGAGAAGTGTGGGACTCTTTGACAGTCCGTCTGCGGGAACCACTGGGTCTGAAAGTTCGTCCTATTCCGGTTGGAACTGTAAATTCACTTTGACAACCACTGGTGTCATTCGGTAGCTTTGATAAGCTCGGTAAGACGATGGAGTTATACAGCACGTCGTGCGCTGCTCTGGCGTGTCCATTTCCAAGAATTCCTGGTGAACACCGCAGGCATGCCGCTTCGTATCTCGAAGATATTTCGAGATGTGTTGCAGCAGCCGACGATTTGTTAACAGTTTGTAACGTATTCATCCATTTCAGACCGCATTGTCGCCCATTCGATTCATTCCAGCCTGTCTTACTTCAGCCGGAATGCGATCCAGTCATCAGGCTCTAGCGTAGTTTTAGGGGAAGTCATGAAGCAATTAGGACGTGTCCTACTCGTAGCCGCCGTGCTGTTTGGGACAACAACGAGCCCCGTTGCCAATGCCCAGGTCGATATCATCCAGCCAACGCTCAATCTGGCGCTGCCGCAGATCAGCTTCGGGCCAGGCATCAACCCGATTGGCGGTAGCTACTCAAATGACGCCCTGAATATCATCCGCGCCCATCAGTTGGCTCTGCAACAGGTGCAGGCCGCCATCATCTATCTGCAAGCCAACCGCGACAACATTCTGGCGGGCAAAAACATCGGTTACAACGCCGCGTTCGGCGATTTCTACGATCCGAACAGCCAATTCGCCGGTCAGTACAATCGCACTTTGCGACGTCCTACAGGCAGTGTCGATCGGTTTGGTAACCCCGAGTATCAAGTCGTCTACAACACCGCCCATTTTGATCGCGTGCTGGACGTCTACATGCGGATTCAGCAGGCCCTGCAGAATGCGATTACTTATGCGCTGGGGGCTCAACCGACACTCCCCACCACGGGCACTTCAACGATTCCTGTTGACACTGCCTTCGAAACCTACCGACACAATGTCGCCACTGTCGGCGATCCGCTGTTCGGTACGCCCTTCGTACCTCAGCAGGGACTGATCTACAGCTTCAACGATCCGCAGGGCAAGCCTTACATCAATCCGATTACCAAGAAGCCCTTTATTGATCCCTTGACCGGCCAGCCCGATATTGATCCGGTCACCGGCAAGCCCTTCTTGAATCCACTCACCGGCAAACCCTTCCCGAACTATGCGATGCTGGGCGATGCCTCGGTCAACAATCAGCAGATTACGCTCGACGTCGCTTTGGAGCGCGGTTTAGTTCAATGGGGTGATTCCACTTCGTTCTCCCCCAAGCACCTGACCCAGATGGGCACCAATCCCAACAATCCTTTGCGTTGGGACGACGACAACGATATCTCGACCTTGACTGCCCCTCTGACCCCTGAGCAAGAGCTGGCGTTCTTCAAGGATCGTCTGGATGCCTATGCCGTTCAGCGTACAACGACCACCACCAGTGGTGTCACGACGACTACCCCGGAAACGATCTACATCGGTGGGGCCTTCCTGAATGAATCTCAACGATCAAATTCGACACCGGCCGGCGAGCCGAACTCGTTCTTTCATAAGACCGAGTTGAATCAGTATCAGATGATTATCGCGGCGTTGGCTCAGTCGGATGGCTCGACACAGACATCAACGACAACGAATAACGTCACGACCACGTCCGGTGTGGCAATTGAACCCGGCTTGCTGGAGCTGTTTGGCCAGAGTGCCTACTTCTTCGAAGCGCTGGATTCAAAGTCGTACGCCTTGTTCGCAGATGTGTTCCGTGCCAGCCAGGATGGCGGGATTGGCGACGCCAGTCTGCTGCCGCCTCCGGGGAAACGTGCTTCGGCTTCGGATACCTTCACTCCGGTCGTTCCCGGTTCGTAAATCGCTCGACCGGTCCCCTTGGGTCGGTTCAGACCAAGACTTGTTGATTTCCAAGAGCAGCCCGACCTTCCTGATGGAGGCCGGGCTGTCTCATTTCCCGGACCAGTCGAAATTGGACGGGAAGGCAGACAAATCCACCAGAAGTCGTGATAATCGCTCGTCCTTAGTCCGAGTCTGTGAACTGACAGACGCGGATTACGAATCTATTGAAAGATCTGCGGCGACACATGATACAACGCTGGTCCAAGGTGATTGCGCGGCTGAGCCTGACCTGTTGGCTGGGAGCAGCGATCTTTTTCGTGGCGGTGGCAATCCGTCCCATTCGTTCGCCCTTTCTCGATTCGCAAAGCAAGGCCTTGCTGGCCAGCCTGCTATTTCCCGGCTACTACGCATTTGGATTCAGCCTGCTCTCTGTGGGCTGGGTCGCCACCTGCCTTTCTGAGCCGCGGCGGCGCTCGTGGCAGTTGCTGTGGATATCGCTAGCCTTAGGAATCGCGGCCGCCGACTGGATCTGGATCTATAGCCCGCTGGCTGAGATGACCCGCCTGCAATGGGTGGAGCAAGCGGCTCCCCCAGCCAGTTTTCGAGGTTATCACCTGGCTTCCATGGCGATTAACTCCGTTGGGCTGCTCTGCAGTGCAATCGCCGCCATTCTGGCTTGCCGGACAGAGCGTGCCGAATCAGCTATCAAGGCACCGACATGAGTCGTCCCCAAACAGCCATCGGCGCCTGGAAGATCGCGCTGCCACTAGCCTGCGTTCTGATCGGGCTTGGCGGTTGTTCAAAACCAGTCGCGCCTGCCCGCACGT
>JAQGHS010000310.1 GCA_028291605.1 Planctomycetaceae bacterium
TCCTCAAGGAATTCAAACTGAAGGTGTTGCACCCACATCCGCACACCGACACGCGTCTCGCCCGCAAACTGCCGTCGGGCCATTATTTGGTCTGCCATGAAGGGGACGGTTTCGTTCGCGAGTACGACGCCGAGGGGAAGGTTGTCTGGGAATACGAGGTGCCGTTGTTCGGGAAAGAACCCAAAGGGGGCCATGGTCCCGAGGCTTTTGGCAATAAGTGTTTTGCTGCGTTGCGGCTTGCCAATGGGAACACGTTGATCGCGACCGGCAACGGGCACAGCGTGTTGGAAGTGACCCCTAAAAAAGAAGTCGTCTGGAAGATCGAACAGCGAGATCTGCCAGGTATCACCTTGGCCTGGGTGACCACCTTGGAAGTCTTATCGAATGGACATTACATCGTGGGCAACTGCCACGCCGGCCCCGGCCAACCGCTGGTGATTGAGATCGATCCGAAAACCAAAAAGGTGGTCTGGCAACTCGATGCTTTTGAGAAATTCGGTAACAATGTATCGAATTCTCAAGTTTTGAAATAAGCCGACTCTAACGGCTTGCAGGTGCGAGTTTTCGTGGACCGGCGATGAAATAATCAAGTAGAGGCATTTAGCCACAGAATGACACAGAAGAAACACAGAAAGGGACGGCTTCCTCTTCCTGACTTCTGTGTTTCTTCCGTGTTCTTCTGTGGCTAAAAAAGCCGAGGGCCAGTAACCAACAGTCATATTGCAACCATGTTTTTCCGGCGTTTTTAATCAAAACCTGCAACCCATCAGGGTCAGGAAATGAGAACCAACGACGCCCGCGAAGGTCAGCTTAACGTTATGCCCCTGTACTCAGATTTCGATGATCCGCTGCAACCCCACGATCGCTGGATGCGAGTCGCGCTCGCTGAGGCCCGCGCGGCGTTTGACGAGGGTGAAGTGCCGGTCGGGGCGATCATTGTGCATGAGGGCCGCGTGATTGCTGCGGCCCACAATCAGCGTGAGGCTCTCAACGATCCGACGGCCCACGCGGAGATGGTCGCGATCACTCAAGCGGCCGAACATTTGGGCTCATGGAGGCTACTGGGCTGCACCCTGTATGTGACTTTGGAACCGTGCCCAATGTGCGCGGGGGCAATCGTTCAAGCCAGAATGCCGACAGTGATCTATGGCACGACCGATCAGAAAGCCGGCGCCTGTCACACGCTGTATCAAATCACGCAAGATGCGCGACTGAATCATCAAGCGGCGGTCCTGGGAGGCGTCTTGAAAGACGATTGCCGGATGATATTACAGGAGTTCTTCGCTCAGCAGCGAGCGCTGGGGAAGAAGTAGGCGAAGCCAGACTCTCCGAGTGGGGTGTCTTACGAACAACGCGAGGCTCCTGACCATGAAGTCGGGGCTACCGGCTATTGCTCGAAGGGATTCGTGCTGCTCAACGACAGTGCGTCAGAATCCTTTGTCTTGCTGGTTCGACTGCTCTGAGCGGTTGCCGGAGCATCTTGAAAATGCTTCCACGGGCCGGAGTCTTCTTCTGCGTCAGCTTCGGCATCCGCGGTCCGGGACTTATCAGTCCGATCCAGTGGAATCGTGTTGGACTTGGTTTTTCCCTTGCCTAACCAGCCGGTCAACTTCTTTCGTGACCCGCCGCTCGATTTCACACCGGGCTGACTCGGGGGACCATCGCCCTCTTCGGCGGCTGCTTCGGCACTGGCCGTCTTTACGGGAACATCGTCCTCAGCCAATTCATCAGCCATCTTCTGGCCCGTTTCGGAGGCGCGGCTGACCTGGCTCGCCCGCGAGTAGGAACATCCGCCGATCAGGAACAGACTCAAACCCACAATCAGACAATGCAGGTAAACACGGCACTTCATGACCTGGTCTCGGCTTTCAGGCGGGCAGTGGGAGTGTAATGCGAAATGATTCCGAAAAAACGGGGCAGACCCTCAAGGTCGGCGTGATACCAAGTTTGTCGAATTGCGCGAAGAGAAGTTGTCCCATTCTTCTCAGGCGGTAATTAAGAACACTCCCAGAATGGCCAGCCAGATCAGCCCCAGGGCGTGCCAGAACCAGGCACAGACCTGGACTCCCCAGAAGTATTCATGGTCGTAGCGCGCGGCAAAACCCTTGATGGTCACGTAAGACAAGAACATCAAAGCCACCGTGAAATGCAACCCGTGCAACGCGGCCAGCATCACCATGAACGCATTCACGCCCGTCGATGCATCTTCCGGACGTTGCTGCTGGATCAAACACCACAGGCCGAAACTTTGAATCCCGACGAACAGCGTTCCGGAACCGAGCGCCACCAACAGGGCTCGACGAAAGCTGGCTGGTTTTTCGATCCGTACCGCCTGCAAGGCCCGATGCAGAGCCACACTGCCAATCAGCAGTAATACCGAACTGACACAGAACGCAGGCGGAAAATGTCCCCAGGCCGAGGGAGTTCGACCCGCAGTCAACAGGACCAGCAACCGGGCCACTGCGCAGCCGATTGAGAACACCGATAGCGTCAGCCAGAAGAAACGCCGGGCGAACGTACTGGGTTCTCGGTCGTAGCGTTCAATCGGGCTGGATGTCATCGCGAAGGATCAAAACTGGGGACA
>JAQGHS010000450.1 GCA_028291605.1 Planctomycetaceae bacterium
CTCCGGAAGTTGTTTAATATCAATCAAGCAGGGTCAACTCGCGAGACGGTTAGAAATCACCGCCTCCACCGAAGTCACCCCCGCCTCCAAAATCGCCTCCGCCACTGAAGTCTCCACCCCCTCCGCCGCCGAAGTCACCTCCGCCTCCGCCGAAGTCACCCCCACCAAATCCGGAGTCACCACCGCTGAAGTCGCCGGCGCCGGGTTCATCTCCACCACTCGAATAATCGCCGCCACCAGCACTGCCGCCGCCCCAGTCGCCAGCACTGGCTTGTCCCGAGTGATGTCCGCCACCCATGCTGTTATAGAGCCAGTTGCCCGCCATGGCACCGGCGAGGCCGCCCATCATGTTACTGAAGAAGCCGCCGCCACCGCCGTAACCCCCGCCATAGCCGCCGCCACCGTAGCCCGGGGCGTAACCGCCACCAGGACCATAGGCACCCGGACCGGGACCCATTTGGCCCCCTCCGAAAATACTGCGGATGATCCCCGAAATTACGGAGAAGACCAGCAATACCACACCAATCAAAATCACCCAACCTAAGATTCCCATGCCTTGTCCTCCTCCGACTGCGACGGGAGCCATCGGGGCTCGATGGCCGACCGGAGCGTGTTGCCCCAGCGCGGCCGCGTGCTTAGGCTCGCCCAGACGCAGTGCGATACGTTCGATCGTGGCGACGGTATCCGTCAAACCTCCGTCGTAATCTTTCTGACTGAAACGCTTGATCAACCCCTGGCTGATCTCGTCACGCTGTGCGTTACTGAATCCTCGATTACGCAGAGCGACGTCCGCTGCAACCTGCAGGTGACTCGGCTTGCGAGTAATCAAGATAAACACACCCTTGGCGCCGCTCGCCTTCGATCGCTCGACCAGCCAATCGTAGAAGAACTGGTCCTTCCCCAGCTTCGTGCCGAGCACGGCATACGCTGCCTGCTTATCAGCCGGCAAGGTGTCGTAAGTTTCGATGTGCGTCCCAATGTGGGCTCGTTTCTCCAAGCGGTTAAAATCGTCGCTCGCCTTCGTGACGGCTGCCGGGCTGAAAAACTTCGCCTGGTCTAGAATCTCGCTGGCCTGTGCGGTGACGGCACCGCAGCCCAATAGCCAGCCTGCAGCGACAACTACCGCAGTCCGCAAGGGATGTGTCGTCGTCATGAGATCGTCCTCAATATGGTTCAGGTTTTGAGTCGGCAGCCGGCGACCGTCACACTGACGGCGGACCAACTGCCTGTGAATTCAACGTAAGCTGTTCTCGACTGGATCACAGCAACAGTACAAATTCTATGCCGGGGGGAGAATTGAGTCAGGACTCGACCGGAAATGACCGGATCTGACTGGCAGGCAAGAGGCCCAATGACGGCCAATATTGAGGCTCTCAGTCATTTTCAGCCCTTTTGAATGCTGCCGACCGCGACAGCTAGGCGGTGAGATTCTGGCCGCCCAACTGGCAGCCAAAGCGGCATGAAAGTCGTTGTTCGCTCCGCGAACGAAACGCGGTCGCAGAGACGGAGTGGAATTATCCCCAAAACGTTCAACCGCAACGCGCCAGCGTCCGACTCGCTAAAACTTTGGAGTTTTGCTGACCGATAGACTCCAAGTCCGGGGCCATAATAGCTATTAGCACACTATTTGGAGTCTCAAAAGAAAGCGAAGTTCGAAACTTACGCCGAGTCGGACGCGATCGCGTTGCGACCGATCGCTTTAAGGAGCATCCCACCCTGCCACTGCGCCGGCGTTATGTTCGCGGAGCGAACAACGACTTTCATTCCCTACTTCGCAGGCTTGGGCACCGGCGGTGCCTTCGTGGCCGCCTTCGGGGGCGTTAACCGCTGCAGGTACATTTGCGTAACGTCAACCGGCTGAGGACGTTCGGGAGGAATAAACACGAAATCGTCCTTGCTCACTTTGCCGTTAAACACCACTTTGGTGAAATCCACCGTCATCATCACGGTCGGCACTGACTGACCCGGGATCTGCTTGAGATATTCAATCCGACGCGGAAACTCCGTCTCTTTGTCGAGCGACAGGCGGACCGAATCGGGGATATAGATCGGCAGCGGGGGCGGAGTCTTGTCCTTAGACTTGGCACCCTGCCACATCGCATGGTATTTCGCGTTCCAGGTCCCCACCAGCGTGACAACTTCGCGGTCGTCAATCTTGCCGTCGGTCGCCTTGGTAAACTCGTAGTCCTTCGCAAACGCCGCCAACAGCGCCGGCAGACCGCCAATTCCCAGGTCGGCCACGATCGACGCGCTGAGATTCGCCTTTTCTTCGGGCGTCTTCAACGCGGCTTCAGCGAGTTCGCTCGCCTTGAGGATCTGTCGTACGTCGCGCCGGGTGATTTGGGTCTGATCTTTCTCGCCCAAGTCATGGCGTGACCACAAGACCTGACCATCGCACACTTCCAGCAGCGAGGCCTTCTGAGCCCGCAATTCCACGGTGAATTCCATCCGCAATTGCAGATTCTGGCCCTGCAGATAGCTTCCCTTTGCAGTAAAGCTGTTCGTCTGCAGGGAGACCTTTTCGGTCATATTCGCCCGCACCGAGGCATAGCTTTTCAGCTTGTCCGAAGCCGACAGCAACAAGTCCTTGGGGCTTGAGGCTCCCGCCGCGGGTTTCTCAACCTTGTCAGCTTGAGCGAATTCCCGACCCCCGATAGCGGAATCTCGTAAGAGTTCCGCCCCGTAGCCCGACTCTCCGAGTCGGGTGCTTCGACTCGATTCCGAGGGTGTCAAGAGCGAGTTGAAATCGTCGCTGAAGGCGAAAGTCCCTGTCAGCAAAGCGATTACGGCGAATGTTAAAGTTTGCGTGATATTCATGCTGTTCGGAATGTGCGGGATTTTCCAAAGAAGCGGGCTGTCAGATTCCGAAAACAAGTCACAGTCAAATCTTGCCTTCGTTGTTCGTCGGATTCCAAACATACGGATTCCGCGAACATTCTGTTGGACGGCCGCATTGTATCGGGCCGCACCTGGAAGAGCGACGGCAATCCGACAGTGCGAACAGGACCGATTCCGATCCAGACGGGATCGGACTTTCGAATAACGAGGTTATCCGCAGACCGAACGACGACTGCGGCGTGGCGAGGCTCCCATTTGAAAAGGGATCTCGCGGGGAGCTGGGTCAAAGAGACCACCCCACGCTGTCGCAACTTCCCTGTTTAATGAGGGGGCTCGTGATGAAATTGTACTTTCTAGGACTCGCCACAGTCGTGGTAGTCTGTGTCGGCTGCAGTGTCGACTCGGCCAACTTCATGCAGGATGGAGTGGTCGACAAGGGGCAGTACCATGGACCCCCAGCTGCCATGCTGGCTCGGCCGGGGCCCATGGTCGATGGCCCGGGACCCGGTGTGCTGCAAATGGCTTATGCCATGGAAGCTCCGCCCCCGATGATCATTCCGACCTCCCAGATTCGTTTCATGGGTCCGGAAGGAATGGCGATTGGCTGGCAGATTCCGAGCGGCTATGCTGAAAATCAATTGACAGCCCCGGGACGGTATAACTTCAACCAGGGCTTTATCTATCGCCTGAAGTTGACGGCCATCCCCGGTCGTGAAGGCCCGGCCCTCTACCCGACATTGCAGGTCTACCCGGCGCATCCCGCGACGGAAGCCTACCTGTCGCACAACAGTGTGCCGATCGTCCTCAACGACGAAGACCTGCAACAAGTCGACAGCAACAACTTTGTCACCAAGGTCATCTACCTGCCTGATCCTCAACATCAGGACCTGGCGATCCCCGGTGCCGAAGTGCTGGTCTCCACACGCTTAGATCCGGGGATCGACCCGATCGCCGAAGCTGACCGCCGCGGAACGATCATGGCTGTCCTGCGAATCGGTAACATGGACCTGGAAACCGGCGGCGAAGCCAAGGCTGCTCAGATGGGTGGTATTGCCCGGACCGGCGGCATCCAGACGATCGACGGAGAAAACAACCAGTTCGTCCCGCCGATGCCGATCGGTGCTGTGGGCAGCCGCAACGGTGGCGTCCCCGGTCCGATGGTGATGGGCCGACCTGGACCTCCGGGGCAAATGGCTGTGAACCCGATCTCGGGTGTCGGACCAACTCCGATCTGGGGTATGACCAACTCGGCCACGCCGATCGGACTGCCTGGACCTCCCCACCTGCCCTACGGTGGACCTGCCGGTCTGAAGTCACACACGGTACGTAACCTGACTCGACAAGACATTCCGCGTCCGACCGACCACATGTTGATCGACGTGAAGCATAACCCGGGCATCCGCGTCCCAGCTCCTGTCAAACACATCCAATACACCGAAAACCATCCGGAATTCAGTGGTGATGTGGGCCAGGAATATGGGGGAGGCGCTCCCGGTGGTGCCTACTGTCCGCCGAATCAGTAATCGCTAGGAACCCAAACTAGCGAAGCGATGTTTGAAGTGCTCCGGGGTGAGGTGGGAATGGAGGCCCACCTTGCCCCGGACCTTCTCTTAAATTGTGAGCGGACTGGCGCTAGCCACCGGTTCTGCGTATCAATGTCCAAAAAGAACCGGCGGCTAGCGCCGTACCGCTCACGAAACTGCCAACTCGCAACTCCCCCTCTCCGAGTGTTCCACTCATGCGAATTCTCTCATCCCGCTGCCTGCTGTTGCTCGGTTACCTGGCTCTCGCCGGCATTCCGGCCATGGCCCAGGAACCGCGCCCCGAGAGATACTTTCCGCTCAATACACCATTACCACCACCCGGCCGAGCCGGCGACTGGGCCGCCCGAGCCGCCCGCGGATCGCCGATGCGGTTTCAACCCGTCGAGATCCAACTTCCCGGAAACGGCCAGGTAACGTGGTATTCCAACGGTCCCGCTGGAGCCGCACAGTCCCCTGCCCCATCCATGGCCGGTCTGTTGCTCGGCCCGGTCTACCGCGTCAAGATCAGCGAGATGCCCGACTACCCGGGCATGGAACTCTATCCGACCATCGAACTGGTCGATCGACTCCATCCACCCGCCGGACGAGCCAACGAATTTCCCGTCATCATTCAGTTCACGACCGATGAACTGGAACTGGCCGAACGAGGCCAGCTGATCACTAAGATCATCTACCTCGAACAACCCAACCGGGCTTCGCTACACAGTGCCGGCCGCGGAAAAGCGCTTCCCGCAGTCCGAGTCGGCGCACGAGAAAACCCGCTGGAGACCGCCGACCTCAGCGGTCGCCCGCTGGCCATCGTGCGACTCGGCGGCCGTGTTCCCGATACCAACCGCCCCGAGCCCGGATTCTTCGGCTCCGGAGCACCCGTCAAAGCCCTGGAACGTCCCGCTGCTGGCGATCGAATCGAAATTCCCGCCGTCAAAGCACCGGCCACTGCTCCGCAGCCCGCCGCGACGCCCGATGCCCCAGTCGAACCCGGAGCCCCAGTCGAACCCGGAGCCCCAGTCGAACCCGATGCCGCCGCGAAGCCGGAAGCGACCCCACCGGAATCGAAAGAGCCTGAAACTCAGGATCCAGCACCTCCAGTTCAAGAGCCCCAGCAATAGTCTGATTGGCGACCTTGGCCGGTTGTTGAAGTCCATTTCCGATATCGATTCGAACGAGTTCTAATATGTCTCACACAATCAGCGAGTTGCCGCCTTACAGCGTGAGACCCACGACCGCGATCCGGCGCCGGTTGCCCTGGTGGTCCGCACTCGGATTGTGCGGCTTCTGTTCCTGTGCCTCCTTGCCGCAGCCAGTCGCATCGAGCGATCCGTTCCATTCAGAACCGGCCGCTCCAGCAGTCGCGAGCGCCTTGCCACAAGCTCAGTCAACAGTCGGCCGTGCTCGGATCGAATCCTCACCGCTCGTGCCGGCACCGCGACCGCAGGCTGCATATCGAGTCGCTCAGCCCACACGACGACCTGTCGCTCAAAATATTCAGCTCGCTTCCAATGATGTGGTCCATGCCTCCGCATCCGACGCAGCCGTAGAACGCGTCGACGCCGAGGCCCGTACGCCCGCCGTCTGTCCCGACGGCTACGGCTATGCCGAAGGTTATGTCTACGACGACGATGCCGCATCGCCCGCGTTGTTCCCCGACGAATACTTGTTCGACGGCGGAGATCGAGCCTATCCGATCACCCGCAGTCCCTATCAAATCGAGGGGCTGGACACCGAGGACACGATTGCCCAATTCGATGACGATGAAGGCCGCACGAAGATCAAGAAGACGAATCGCGTCGCGATCTATGCCCCGCGGTTCGGATCAGTCGTCATGGTCAGCGGCCCGAACTCGGACACGCTCGTCGACAAGGTCTACGGTCACGTGGTCGCTCAAGGGGGCGTGAACTTGCGAAATCGCACGGTCACCGAAACGCAGGCCCAGAACCTCGACACCGGCCGGATGCAAACCCGCCTGCGAGCCAATGGCGTAGGTACCGACATCGCCACCGATTCGCTCAATCGCGGCCAGGGCCGAGCCGTCAGCATTAACGTCATGAACACGCACGAGTCACTATCTCGTTTGCGGAACGGTCAATTCGACGACTCACTGCGTCTGACCCAACTGCAGGGCATGCAGTTCGCCGAAATGTGGACCCGCAAGCAGAATCCGGTCATCGAAGGGCACGCCAGCTCGGCGTCGCAATCGAAGACGGTGCAGGTCCTGGCCGACTACACCGGCGTCGAAGACAACGGCAAACGCGGCGACCTGCTGCTTCGCAAGACCGCCGACAAGGGCGTGGCTGAAATCGGCGACATCGTGACGTTTACAATCACATACGAGAACCGAGGCGACCGCCCGCTGACGAAGGTCTCGATCATCGACAATCTGACTCCGCGGCTGGAATACATCGCCGAGAGCACGACCACCGACCGCCCCGGCAAGGTCGAAGCCGAAGACAACGGCGAGGGCAGCGTAATCCTGCGATTCATCCTCGACGAAGCCCTCCCCGGCCGCACAAAGGGTTCAGTAACCTTCCAAGCCCGAGTCCGCTAAGCTCTCAGTAACAACCGCACAACCAAAGGATTCCCGCGAATCCCAAAACCCGCTCGTCCCAGGACGAGCGGGTTTCTTACAAAACTACAAACTAAAGGACAGGCATATCTCTTGACATTCTCATACAATCCAAACTAAAGGACAGGCATATTTCTTGACGGAACAAAACGATTTGTAGAAGATATCGTTACACTAAACGTCGCTCTCTTTTCCGCGATTGGAAGAGGCCTCCGCATGACAACGGCACGTAAATTCCTGGTGGACCCCACGGTGACTCCGTTTTACCACTGCATCTCGCGCTGCGTCCGGCGGGCGCTGCTGTGCGGTGATGTTCACTCCCATCGCAAGCAGTGGATTGAGTCGCGACTCCAGGAACTCGCCGGGATCTTCGCCATTGATGTCTGTGGCTTTGCCATCATGGACAACCACCTCCATGTGTTGCTGCGTTTGAACTTGCCGCAGGCTCAATGCTGGTCTCCCGAAGATATCGCCCGCCGCTGGCTGGCGTTGTGTCCGCCCCGCGGCATCGATGGCAAGCCCCTGACGCTCACCAAGCAGTGGATTGCGGAGCGGGTGCAGTATGGCGCCTGGATTGAAGAATGTCGCCGAAGATTGAGCGACCTCGGCTTGTTCATGAAGTTCCTCAAAGAGCCCATTGCTCGCCGGGCCAACAAGGA
>JAQGHS010000337.1 GCA_028291605.1 Planctomycetaceae bacterium
GAGCCAACGTTGCTGCCAGAACGGATGCTGCCACGTGCGGGAAATGGCTGGTCTCGGCCACGGCGCGATCGTGCGCTCGCGGCGGCATCTCGACCAATCGCGCCTCAAGACTGGTCCAGAACGAGCGCAACCGCTGCAAGCCTGAGGCCGAAGTTCGCTCATGGGGAGTCAGCACACAGACGCGATTGGCGAACAATTGCGGATTGGAATATTCGTAGCCGCTCTTCTCAGAACCCGCGAGAGGGTGTGAGCCAATAAACTCAACGCCCGGAGGTAAACCCGTCTCCAGCGCTTCGCAGATTTCCGCCTTAGTACTGCCCGCATCGGTGATCAGCGTTCCGCAACGGCAAGCCGCAGCCGCCTCACGCACGCCAGCCACGACACGATCCACGGGAGTGCAAAAAATCAGCAGATCGGACTGCCGGGCTGCCCAGGCCAAGTCGGATGTGACCTCATCCAACAGACCGCGTTCGACGGCACCAGCCAGCTTCGAAACGCTACGTCCTACACCGATCACTCGGGTGGCGTTTCCCCGCGTTTTCACTGCGGCAGCCAGAGAACCGCCAATCAGTCCCACGCCAACAATGGTGAGCGTCGAAATTGGCGAATCAATAAAGTCCGAGGGCTGGGTCATAGCCAGCACATTTTAAGGATTTTTCAAGACCATTTCCAGCCGCGCTCGAACTGCGCCCGGCCTTACCGGTGAATTTCAAACAACTCAATCGGCCACCTTCAGGCGACCTTTCGGATGAATGAGGACTTCCCAACGCAGCGCCTCCGATCCCCCCGGTTGCAGCTTGAGCGGTACGTATCCGGCGGGAGTTTCGAATCTTAGCACTCCGTCAGGACCAGTTGTCATCTTCGTTCCTACCGGTAATGAGTCTCTTACATGCACGTCATATTCCAGAGCCTCCAGCCCTTCAAACCGGAATTTCCCTGACGCATCCGTGGTCCCATTGAATCTCACGCGAAACTCGGATTGACTATTCGGCTCAAGGTGAATGTCTGCATTCGGAATCGGTTTGCCCGAAGTCGCCTCGACCAAGATACCCGATGCGGTCAAACCCTTCTGTAGTCGAATTTTCGGCGGGTTCGCCGGATCAAGCTCACCAGACCAACCGCGATACTGACCCGGCGGAATGCGAGCGATGACTTTGACCGTCCAGGGGGCGTCGGGGACCTCCACAGTCGAATCTTGATACAGGGCGATTCCGTCATCATTGGTCGTGATTTGATTCATTGAACCAAATGCCGCTTGATTTGGAAATTTGAACTCCACTTCGACGTTGACGATGGCGTTGCGAACCGGTTGGTCGTCGGGCCCATGAACTTGAATTGGTATTGGACGCCCCACGGGCAGTTTCAAGTGCAATTCGGCACTCGGATGAGCCTCATCGAGGACCACTTCGTTACTGACCGCCCACAAGCTGTACCCTTTTTCGCTCGACTGACGCACGAGAATATAATAGCGTCCTCCCAAGGGCACTGAGGATGAATGCGCCGAAATACCGATGGGGTAGCTCCGCTTGCTTCGAAAATTGATTGTTTGCCCCGGCGGAAGCTGGCTGGCAAACATCGTGATTCTAGCTCCAATAGCCGACGATCCGTCGGCTTGCGAAATCGTCGTGCGAATTTGGCCGGCGGGGAACGCGGGCAGTTCGATTAATTGCGGACCTTCGCCCGCCGTGATCTTCTCTTGGTGCGTGTTGATGTGAAAGTTAATTAGATTGCCCGGTTGAACCCAGAATTCAGTTCCCACCGGAATATTCAGAGACAGCTGATTGTCGCGCAAGGGCTGCGATTCGCCCAGCAAGATTTGGTATAGCGGGTCGGAATGGGTTGCATAGAGTTGTAATGTGCCCTGTGCCGGCGCTGCGGGTGACGGGCCTGTCAGCCGCACAATCACTTGACGCTCGTTTTTGGCCATAGGAATGGCAACCGGGCTAATCTTGAACGACAAATCGGTGATCGACTTGGACATCACAAATCTCTCCCTCTGGTCGGGTAATTTGAAAATGACCTCTTCGCCCGGAGTCAGATCGCTGATTTCGAACTTCCCTTGAGCATCAACGACCGCTTGCTCCTCAGACGAGGTGATGTTCAAATAGCTGCGGGAATAGTTCACGACGCGCGGCCGCGCATCCTTCAGACGCATCCAGTCACGCAGATTCCGCGTCTGTTGCAACCGCTGGAGCGCTCCCTCGACCCGACCGGCCAATTTGAGCGGACGAACCAACTTGATGGTCGTCGGCGACTGCCGCGCGTTGACGTTGATAGCACTCGCCATTGCGTACTGCGGAGCCAGAATGGCCAAGAAATACTCCACGCTGTCTTCCAGCTCATTCAGCGTCACGTGCCCTGCCGAATCGGTTTCTCCGTACAATGTCCAAGGATCAATGGCGTCCCGCTCCCCCGACATACCGATCGGATTATGAGGTCGATCAGGAATCGTACGATACACCGCCACTCGGGCATGAGGAACAGGCTGACCGGTCACCGCGTCGACCATATTGAACTCAATGGGCGTCGCTACTCGCATCGTAATCACCGCTGTTTCGGACGGTTTAAATGTGCGCGTCAAGTGCTGGCGCTGGAAGCCACGGGCCCGGATTTTCAATCGGCACTGGTTGTCGCCCATGCCTTCAATGCGGACTTCGCCCCGAGCATCACTGGAAAACTCCCTCTCTTTACCGAGGCTCTCTGCTGGACTTTTGGCCCCGAAATTCCCATAGAGACTGACCTGCGTTCCGGCAATCGGGCCTCCCTGCTCGTCGCGAAACTGAAGCCTTACGGTCGTACCCTTGCGCAGCACGAGCTCCACCGTGCGCTTCTTATCTGTCGCAAGCAGATCGAGAGCCGGACTGGTCACACCAGCATAATCTGGAGCAAAGGCACGAAACGTCAGTTGACCTGGCAGTAATTCAATGTCCTGGCGGAGCTCAGGGAGAATCCGTTCCGATCGCAGCAAGCTGCCTCCTGAACTCAACGCTGCGGACCGAGAACTGTAGTCGACAATAGTGTCCACTGGCAGCGGCTTTCCATCGTCAGTTCGCACAATCACCGTGACCGGAATTCTCGGGCCGGCGAGTTCCTTGGGAAGCGGTGTCAATTTCGGCAGGGACAATTCCTGCGGAGCTGGAACGACGCGTGGCTTATTCTGAGCGACTAGACGCACGGTGGTCTTAACAGCCACGTCGGTTCCCCAGGCGAGCGCCGATCCAGTCAGTCCCAGCGATCCCATCACCAACACGAGCCCCCACCACGAAACTCGCGGCCGAGCGGCAACATCCGGGTCCACAAGGCGCTGTACCCGATCGGTCAATTCGCCAGACTCTGACGGATCAGCAAACGTCGCCAAGACGGGCGACACTGGACTGGCAAATACAGAACCTGCTGCAATTTCTTCCCAGTGCGAACCTCCCGATAGATTCGCGGCAAATTCCACCAGCGTTCGCGCAACGGCCAGCGGTTCTCCGCAAATCCTTACCGCCAGGGCATCGCAACATGCTTCGCGCTCGACCCGCATCTGCCCTGCTCAACCACCAGACCGCGGGGTTATAGAAAACGATCGATTCGACCAGCATCTGAATCAGGTTGACCAAGACATCGTAGCGACGGATATGGGCGAGCTCATGCGCCAGGATCACCCTCCATTGATCCGGCGGAATTCCCGTCAGCATGGCGGAGGGGACCAAAATGCACGGCCACATGACTCCCACAATCGACGGCACATTCACCCGATCCGAAACGATCACTGAGATCACACGACGGAATCGCAGTTGCTCGCATAATTCCTGTAGCAGAAGTACCAATTGCGACCGGCCATGCTCATCGACGATCGCGACCGAATACCGCCAGCTCCGCACCTCGATAATTGCTGCAATCGTGCGAAAGACCATCCCGGCCGCACCGATTAACCACGCCGTAATCATCCATGTGGCCCAGCGCGGTGACCGATACGCACGGCTTCGTACGAACCGCTGATTCTGCACAGGTACCGACGAAGAAGTGACTTCTGAACTCCGCTTGGTGCTTAATGGTGACCTCTCCGATTCCACGCTCCTCTTGGGTACAAAAGAGTACGCAACTGCGGCGGGCGCGGTTATCGACGCCGCTGTGGAATTGCCGCGCGACGTGAGTAACGATCCGGTCGCCAGCATGCTCAACACAAGGCCCAGCAGTCCGACCAGGCAAGTCGTGTAGCGAGCATCGGCATAGCGTGCAGGGATGACTCGCAACATGATGTACACCATCATGGCGATCAAGATCCCCTGCCACAGGGAATGAATCAGAACCCACGCCAGGACGTCAGCCAGTTGAGCAGTCATGGATTTCTCATCGTGAAATGGTACGAGCGAAATGGCGATTATCGCACGAGTCAGCCTTCTGTGGAATCCGTCCGTCGGGCTTCGATTTGATCAAGCAGGGCACGCAATTGATGAATCTCTTCACCGCGCGAGGGTTCAGCATTCATTAACTGCTGTACTGCGACTTGAGCCCGGCTGCCGAAGATCTTGGCCACTAGCCCTTTTAGTAGCGGGACGACGACGTGTTCTCGAGAGACCATTGGCGAAAAGACATGTGCCAATCCCTCGGACTGCTTTTCCACCCCCAGCAAGCCCTTCTTGTGCATGACCTGCATCACGGACAGCACTGACGTATAAGCGCGCGGCTTGCCATCTGCGAGCCATTCGAGTACTTGTCGGACCGTCCCTGGGCCATGTTCCCAAAGAACTCCCAAGACCTGTAATTCAAACTCGGAGGGTTGCACTACAGAACCCTTTTTCTTGGCCATATCGTCTCTCCTGGAGATTCAGTACTGTATTCACAGTATCTACTATTCCCACAGTAGAGTCAAGCGAATCTGCGCGGAATTGGAATTATTGACCGCATGAAAGTCTGCAAAAACACGATTCGATTGAACGGAGCGTGACGGTTAGTAGAAAATTTTGATTCCCGCGAGCTGATCTTGTATCAACGGGGAAAAGTGGCGACGGACTCGGTCCCGGATGCGTCATCAAGGAAGACTCTGGAAACTCGCCTCCATTTCCATCACAATCCGGGCTGTTCTGACGCCTGCTGGCGTCTGCAGTTTGGCTTTCCAATCAGACCCGCAATCCGACCGATTGTGGGTCTGACTGGAAAGCCCGAAATTGACGTGACGCAAAGTGCGTGGCTCGAGATTCTACTCCTTTCAGAAAGCTCGCGTTTGAGGCGGGCGGGAAACGAAACATGGCGAAGTGTGATATTGGCTTGATCGGCCTGGCTGTAATGGGTGAAAACCTGGTTCTCAATATGGAGAGCAAAGGCTTCACCGTTGCCGTTTACAATCGAACAGTTTCCAAGGTCGACGATTTCATTGCGGCCAACCCGGGCAAAAACCTAGTCGGCTGCCATTCTCCCCAGGAACTGATCAACAATCTCACGTCACCCCGCAAGGTGATGATGATGGTCAAGGCCGGCCCGGCGGTCGACGCCCTGATGGACGAACTGATGCCGCTCCTCAGCCCCGGCGACGTGTTGATCGACGGTGGCAACGAATACTTCCCCAACACCAATGCTCGCGTCAAAAAGGCCGAAGCGGCCGGCCTGCTGTATGTGGGAACCGGCGTTTCGGGCGGCGAAGAAGGGGCGCGCATCGGTCCCAGCATCATGCCCGGTGGTTCCGAAGCCGCGTGGCCGTTGGTTAAGCCTATCCTGCAGAAGATCAGTGCCAAGGTCGGCCCCAACCACGATATTCCCTGCTGCGAATGGGTGGGCGACGGCGGTGCCGGACACTATGTGAAGATGGTCCATAACGGGATCGAATACGGCGATATGCAACTGATCTGCGAGGCTTACTTCATCCTGAAGCACGCCCTCGGCCTGACGAATAAAGAGCTCTACCAAGTCTTCGATGCGTGGAATAAGAGCGAGCTGCAAAGCTTCCTGATCGAGATCACGCGCGACATCTTCACCGTGTCTGATCCAGACGGTTCAGGAGAGTTGGTCGACAAGATCCTCGACACGGCCCAGCAAAAGGGAACCGGGAAGTGGATGAGCCAGCATGCTCTCGATCTGGGTGTGCCGACAACGCTGATTACCGAGGCCGTTTTCGCCCGCTGTCTGTCCGCATTGAAGGACGCTCGCGTCCGAGCTTCATCACTGCTGAGTGGCCCCAAGACCAAGTTTACCGGCGATCGCGACCAATTGATCGAAGACGTCAAGCAGGCCCTGTATGCTTCGAAGATTTGCAGCTACGCCCAAGGCTTCGTGCAACTGGATGCCGCCGCCAAGGAATTTGGCTGGAAGCTGAATAACGGAGCGACCGCCCTGCTCTGGCGTGGTGGCTGTATTATCCGCGCTGCGTTCCTGGAAGACATCAAAAAGGCGTTCGACAAGAATGCCAAACTCGAAAACCTGCTGCTGGATGACTTCTTCCGCGCCGCGATCGAGAAAGCCCAACCCAGTTGGCGACGTGTGATCTGTACGGCGGTTGAATTGGGTCTGCCGATTCCGGTCTTCTCCGCAGCACTGAGCTACTACGACGGCTACCGACAGGGACGCTTGCCGGCCAATCTGCTGCAAGCCCAACGCGATTACTTCGGTGCTCACACTTATCAGCGCACTGATAAGGCAGGGACGTTCCACACTGATTGGATCAAGTCTCGCAAGCTGAGCTAGTTTGCCACGTGTTCGTACCGCAAATCAATCGCCCGGAAGCTCAGACACCGACTGAGATTCCGGGCGATTTTTCGTTCAAGAGAGTTCTAAAAAGAGCTTTTTAGCCACGGATCGACACGGATGAAACACGGATTCAATGCAGATAGGACCAAGGTCTGAAATCCGTGTTTAATCTGTGTTCATCCGTGGCTAAAAAACTCTTTCTTCTGTCGCATTATTTCTTGCCGATGCAATAAATCCAGTCGTGTCGCTGACCACTGGAATTATCGCCGACACGCATGAAGAGTTGGCCTTTGCTGATACCGGGGCTCGAGAATCCTTCCGTGCCGAGTTGGTTCTCTGCCACGATTTCCAACTGCGTCGGCTGGGCTTTGAAGACGGTTGTTTTGCCGCTCATGTCGGTCGTAAAGATATGGCCGTCATTCAGAACTGGTGAGACTCGGAAGTTGCCGCCAATGCGTTTTTTCCAGCGTTCCTGACCTGTTTTCGCCTCGTAGCAGTAGGCAACTCCGTCATCATTGACCAGGTAGAGATGATCCTGGTAGGCGATCAGCGAAGGGACGTAAGACTTCTCGCTGTTCCGCCAGGCGACTTCGCCGGTCCCTGTGAGGGCCACTGTGTCGCGACCGGGATAGCCCCCGCTGGCAATCATCAAATCGCCTGAGACAACCATCGTGCCG
>JAQGHS010000408.1 GCA_028291605.1 Planctomycetaceae bacterium
ACTGCCGATGGATCTCATCATTTTACTGCCACCGCGACCGATCTGGCCGGCAACCAAAGTGCGGCCTCGGGATCGCAATCGGTGGCCATCGATAACACGATCGCCGATCCCAGCATTACCGGGATCAATTCCGATACCGGGGTCAGCAGCCACGATAACATCACTCAGACCCGCAACTTGATCGTCTACGGTCTCGCTGAAGCGGGCAGCACAGTGACCTTGTTCTGCAACGGCGTCAGCGTGGGCACGACCACCGCCAGTTCCAACGGGACGTGGTCCTTCGATAACACCGGTTTGACCCTGGCCGACGGACTTTATGTGTTCACTGCGAAGGCCACCGACGCGGCAGGAAATGTCAGCAATCTGTCGGGCTCGACGCCGGTGGTTGTCGATGGCACCCTGGCCACACCGAGCGTCAGCTATGTCAACAAGACGAGTACTCTGCTGTTGTTGAACACCGTGACGGTGCAAGGTGTCGCCGACGCCAACAGCTCCGTGAAGGTCTTCCTCAACGGCAGTTTGCTCACCACGACCACGGCCGACAGCAGCGGCAACTGGACTTATCAATACAACCCCCTGTTGCTGGGCAATGGAACCTATCGCTTCAGCGCCAGTGCGAGTGACGTGGCGGGAAATCAAACGGGTCTGTCAAGCACGTTTAATCTCGTGATCGGCAGCACGGCCCCCACGGTTTCCAATATGACTCTCACCAGCAACGGCCTGACTCCGACCGTTTCCGGCACCGGAACGAAAGGGGCCACGATCTCAATCTTCGACGGCAACAAGCTGTTGGGAACGACGGTGGTCTCGACACTTGGTAAATGGACTTTCACGACACCCATTTTAAAAGCAGCCAGTCACAAACTGGTGGCTGTGGCCACCGACGCGGCCGGCAATAGCGGCGCCCCCTCGGCCGTCTTAACGATTAACTTGTAATCAACCCGTCCACGACTCACTGCGAGGCCCCTGGGCCAGGCCTCGCGGTGTTCATGGAGCAGCAACCACACTTCACAACATTAGAAAATGATCCGCAACTCTCCACTTTAGTGGACGTCCCATATTAACGTTCGGGCCCAACATGCGATTCAAGCGAAGGCATCTGCCTGCCGTACTCAGCATCGAGCACCTGGAAGTCCGAAACTTGCTTTCGGCCGTCACGGTCTCGCTGCAGGCAGTCATTGTTTCCGAAACGGAAGGAAACGACACGCTCGATCGTGCCAATGATCTCGGCACACTCGTGGAAACCCAGGTCAACGGCACCCTGGATGCATCCGGGAACGATGTCGATTGGTTCGAGTTTCAACTCGCCGCACCGTCCACCGTGACACTCAACACGACCGCCGGCACTCTGGGGCTGTATAACAATGCCCACGACGATTTCAACGATCTGCGCGACTTGATTGGACATCGGCTGCTGGCCCAGGATGGTACGGCCGATACGGCGGGCGGCCAGCTCACTCGCGATCTGGCCGCGGGGACTTACTACGTCGCCGTCAGTGGAGCCGGCAATCGCTACTTTAATCCGTTCATCGCGGACAGTGGCCTGCCCGGAGCTCCGGGTAGCTATCAACTGACTCTCGAGAGCAACCCCTTAGACCTGTCGAACAGCGACGACCCGCAATCGCTGGCCGTGGATGCTTCTTCGCTAATCATCCGAGTCGACCTGAGTTCCGCGCTGGACTTCACACCCACCATCACACTCGCCGCAGCCGGCGGCGCTGACGTCCCGTTGCTCTGGACCAACCAGAATCCCAACATCGCGGAATTGCAGATCGCCACGACCACACCATTGGTTGCCGGAGACTACACGGCCGTCATCACCGACGCCGATGGTCACGTACGCCTGACCGTCGCCGTTCATCTGCCGGATTCCGTCGCGGGGGGACTGGTCGATCAGGGGAATGATACTCCAGCCACTTCCATTGACCTCGGTGCTATCGAACAACAGGGGCTGGTCCAGGTTGCCGGTGCGATCGGCGACGATGCCTACTACGACTTCAGCAGCATCGACCCGAGCTTCAATCCTGGTAACGACGTCGACCTGTATCACTTCACCATCACGGCGACTAGTCCCGTCGGCTTGCAGGCCGAGGTATTCGCCGGCCGAATCAGCTCACCGCTCGATGCGGGGCTCAGCCTCTATCGACTGGATCCTGTATCGGGTCACTTGCAGTTTATCGCGGGCAACAATCAATCTTATAACCCCACGGCCTCGACGAATCATTTATCGTCGCTATTCTATGATCCCGCAGTGATGGCCGGCGTGACGGCGGGCGACTATTACATCGCCGTATCGCATGGAGCGAATACGCCATCGCCGGTCGAAATGCAACTGGTCGGTGAGGGCAGCGGCATCTTCGATCCTGAAGTCTCCCACAGTGGTTCGGTTGGCGAGAGCGTCGGACCTTATGTACTCAACCTCAAGGTCGTCCCGCTCCCCGATCCGCCGGTGGTGACCTCCGTCTCGATTGAAGATCAAAGCATACTGCCGTCGGCTCCGACGGCGATCTCGGTCGGCTTCTCGGAATACATGAACTTGACCGGATTAGCCTTCGCGGCTTTTCAGCAGACATCACAAAGCACGATCGCCGGAGTTTATATCGTCGATGCGCAGGGTCATAAGACTTTTCCGCGACTGACCGACTTCGATACGAACACGATGACCGCGCAGTTTCTGATGTTAGACCGGCTCGCCAGCGGCAGCTATGAATTACACCTCAGCGGTAGCCAGGGACTGACTAACATTGCCGGTGGAGCTCTGGTCGGCAACACGGCCGGCGGAGACTATGTCACCAGTTTTACGGTTGCACCGAGCAATGTCGGCACGGACGGCAATCCTCTCGTCTGGACCCACCCCACAACCTCCGACTCCGACAGCGGCCCGCAGTCGCTCGGCATCCTCTTTCCGCATGAATTGCAGGCCGGAGTACAGATTGTGCGGGCCGCCGGAAGCGCCTCCGGCCGCGACCGCAATCAATCCGACGACTATCAGTTCGAGATCCTGCAGCAACAGGACTACTTCATTTATTTAAGCGGTCGATCACTGCCCAACGGTGTCACGCTGACCTTGTTCGATCATTCCGGCGTTCAAGTCCCGGTCCTCGGTTTTCATGACGGCCATAGCTTGTCCGTGACCCTCCAACCCGGCAGCTATGTGCTGCATGTCGGAGATTGGTCGACCAACCAGGCGCACAGCTTGAGATATCAGATCGACCTGTATCTAACAGGCAGCAGCGATGACTCGCCCCCCTTGTTTTCTGGTCCTGGTCCCGCGGTAGGAATTCGTCTGGTAACGAACCTCGATCAGGGAACTGGCGGGGCGACTGGTGGAGGCATTTCCTTCCCGGGCGCTGGGGGATCGAGTGGCTCTGGAAGCAGCGGATCAGGGTCGATCGGCGGCGGTTCCATCGGCGGTACCGGCGGCAGTTCCGGACTGACATCAAGTGGTCCGGCCAATGTCGAGCGAGATGGACTGCCACGAATCTCGTTGCCGCAGGGAATCGGCAATCTGGCGATCGGCATTCCGAGCTTAAAGTTTAATGCGGCTGATCGCGCCGGTCTGATTCAGACCGCGGGCCGTTCCCTGCGTCAAACGTCCGGTTTAAACATTGGTCCGACGTTTGGAGGTTTAAACCGATTGGCAGACGGTCCGGTTGGAGCGGTTGGAGCGGCCAATGACGAACTTTCTCTGACAATGAGTGCGATGCAGAAATTAAACACGCTAATCGGTGCTAGACTTTCCTCGAAATCCTCGCTTGCGCGGGATATCCAGTCGGACGATCCGCTCAATCGTCCGACCGACAATGACCGCCACTCGGATCCTGGATCCGATCAGCTAAGTGCCGACAATCGGAATGCTGACGACAACCTGACCACCATTGAGACGGACTCCGCGGAATCCCAGACTCGGGCCACTCCGGAAGACGATCTCTCTCAATCGGTGACAGCAGTTCTTCAGCAGTTGCAGCGGCAAGTCACCAGGCAAGATCAGCTCCATATTCTCACTGACAGTGCATTTATACCCCTGGAGTCCGAACAGAGTCCTGACAATGTACCGACTCCCGTTTACGCAGCAGGTCTCGGAGCCTTTTTACTGCAAGCCGTCAGCCACCGCATGCAGCAACTCGCGTCGCCTGGCTCACCAAGTAATGTGAACAAGAACAAGGCACGGTTTCGAAGTCAACGCCTTATTACTTAACTCCAACAACAACGCCTCTCGCCGAGCATTCGATCAATCATGAACAGCAAGTCCCCACCTGCCACTGATTGTTTCAGTGCCCCTGCGGCCGACCTGGATCTAGGCGATCTGAGCTTTCGCACCGACGTCCAGGGCAGATCGGGACTGGCCGACCTCTTAAGTGAGTACCAACAGGATCCGCCCACCGAATCTCGCGAACCAACTGCCAGCATACTGTATAACGCCCTGGCCATGCGACGCTGGGATGAATCGGTAGGCAACGAGTCAGATAGCATTCTGGCCGAGCAGCAGCACTCTTCGACAATCGTCAAACCGCTCAAGGCCATCGGCGATTTCGTGCCGGGCACGTCCAGCTCGGACAATCTGATTCTCCCGCACATTAACGACGAGATCTTCGGGTTTCGTCTCTTGCACGAGCTGGGGCGCGGAGGATTCGCCAAGGTCTTTCTGGCTCAACAGGGCGAGCTCGCCAACCGCCAGATGGTCCTGAAGATTTCGGCCATCGAAGGGACGGAACCGCAGACGCTCGCCCAGATGCAGCACACGCACGTCGTCCCCATTTACTCCGTGCACGAAGATATCCACAGCGGACTCCGGGCCGTGTGCATGCCCTATCTCGGTGGCGCGTGCCTGGCGAAAGTCATCGAACAGGTTTGGGAAAAGCCCGAGCCACAAGACGGCGGCCGGACGTTGCTGGGAGCTTTGGACCGTGCCTCTGGCCCTTCTGTCGCCCGGTATCAGGAGCAGACTAAGCAGGCCATTCCGACTGCTGCATCACAAACTGCAGACAAGGCCGCGCACCAGGCGGCACATACGCCCCGCGTGAAATTAGCCGGCCTGTCCTACGTGCAGTCCGCCGCCTGGATCGTTGCGCGACTCGCCGAGGGACTGCAGCATTCGCACGAGCGGAACGTCATTCATCGCGACATCAAGCCATCCAACATCCTGCTCAGCGAAGAGGGACAACCGCTGCTGCTGGACTTTAATGTCTCGCAAGCCAAGGTGTGCGATCCGGCTGATATCACCGTCGGCGGAACCATCCCCTATATGGCCCCAGAACAACTCCGGGCCATGGTCGATACTGACTCCGACGCCAGTCTCGGCTCGACTCCGCAATCCGACATCTATTCACTAGGCTTAGTGCTCTACGAGATGCTCAGCGGTTTCGCACCATTCGTCACGGGCAAGGACACTCCGCTGTCCGCACGTCCGTGGGACGAGATCCTCAAGCAACGCGAGCAGCCGGTCTCGTCTTTGAAAGCACAGTCGACACTGCAGATCCCCTGGAGCCTGGAAAGTATCGCTCGAAAGTGCCTCGCCCCCCTGCCAGCCGACCGCTACGCCTCGGCCGGCGACCTGGCCGAGGATCTCGACCGCTTCCTGGCTGATCTCCCGCTCAAGGTTGCTCCCGAGCTCAGTCGCGTCGAACAAGTTCAGAAATGGGGCCGCCGTCATCCCCGTCTGACGACTGCTGGTTGCGTGATGCTTGTCGCCGCGATGCTGATCGTCCCGGGTGCACTGGTGCTGTCACTCACGCGTGGCGATCTGGCGAAGGAACGCAGCCTGGTCACGGATCTGCGTGCCGTCGAACTCGCCGTCGAGTTTCAAGCCCGCGCTGTGCCAGCCCTCTGTATGATTAACACCATCATCGAACACCAGGACGCCCCGCAGTTCGGACTGCAGGCCTGCCAGGAGGTGCTCGATATCTATCAGATTGCCAAGAATCCGAAGTGGCAAGAGTCCGAATACTGGAAGCGTTTGCCGCTGGCGGAACAACATCAACTGGCCGAGACTGCCCAGGAACTGTTGCTGGCCGTGGCCGCGGCTCATGTCCGCAGCCCCAAGCCATCCACCGCTGAAGTTCACGAAGCGCTGCGGTTAATGAACGTTGCCGAACAACTGCCCGGAATTCCCGCCTCGCGAGCCGTGTGGTTGGATCGGGCGCGCTACCAATCGCTCGCCAAGCTGGACAACGAAGCTAAGGCGTCGCTGGCGAAGGCGGATACCATCCCAGCCACTTCGCCCCACGATCTATACATGTTGGCCACCGCACACTCCAGCCGCGGTACCGAAGATGGATACCGTGAAGCCGTGCGGCTGCTCGATCAGTCGATTACGTTGTCACCCAAACACTATTGGTCGTACTTCCGGCGTGCGTTCTGCCAGCATAAGCTGCATGAACCGCTGCTGGCGGCAATTGACCTCGGTGCCTGTATCGGGCTCGCACCGCAATCCTCCTGGGCTCATTTCAATCGTGCGTATTTGCTTGATGACCAGGGACGCAAGCTGAATGCGTCCGGTGCCTATTCGCAGGCGATCAAGTATGCCCCTACGTTTACATCGGCGTACTTCAACCGCGGACTGGCTCGTCTCGAACTGCGGGACCATGCGGGTGCTCTCGAAGATTTTATGAAGGTCAAAGAACTCGGTCGCGATGATGCTTTAGTCGCCGCCGGCCGGGCGATGGCTTGTGAGGGACTGGGTCGTCATGACGAGGCCGATCAACTGTTTGAGAAGGCGTTGGAACCCAGTGCATCGACGGCTCCCAAGACTCTCGAACGGATGAGCTGGACCTATGCCTTCGCTGTCGCCCATCGGGCCCCGCTGATTGCTGAACAAGTCTTCGACAAGATCCTGCAATCCGATTCGCGGCAGCGTGAAGCCCTGTATGGCAAAGGGATGTTGCGGATGCAGACGGGTGACTTGCGGCAGGCCGTCCGCTGGTTCGATGAAGCGATCACCGCTGATCCGACTTTCCTCGAACCAATGCGCTACCGAGCCGTCTCGCTCGCCCGTTTGGGTGATCTCGAACAGGCAGTCGCGGATGCCAATGCCTGCGTCGGCCGGCACCCCAACGATCCCAATAGCCTGTATGTCGCGGCCTGCGTCGCCTCGATCTCCGCCCGCAAACTGAAGAACGAAGACCTTTGCAAAAACGCCATTCAATTATTGCAACGAGCCATCGCTTGCGGCACACCGCATGACCGAGCTCTGAACGATCCGGATTTTTCGTTCCTGAAACATGACCCGGATTTCCTGAAGCTGGTCGCACCTGAGCTGCAGCCCGCAACACGCAATGACAGAGTGCTGTAGGTCAGGCTGTGCCTGACGTGTTCAACGTGATTGGAGTTTTCTATCTCGTTTCAATTCACCCTGGAGTAGCAACTCGTCGTAGCCGCATCTCGCCAGAGTGCGGGCCTCACCAGT
>JAQGHS010000415.1 GCA_028291605.1 Planctomycetaceae bacterium
CTGGGGCTTCCGCCCCAGGCTTTATCCGGTCGCCCCTCTCGGGGCTAAGAACGATTCATCAGACGTGCTCCGGCTACTTGATGTTACCTCTGTTGGGTATTTCAAGGCATGTCTGAGTTTGGGCATCGTCCGGAGTCTGAATCTTGAACTCGCAGGCTACCCATACTGAAGCTCCCAGGGGGCATCCGCCTCTCTGGCAGGTGGCGTGCGCAATCGTCTGGCTGTTGGTATTTGCCGCGTGTTTCTACCAATTCGATTTGCCCAATAGCAGTCCTCGCGTCAATCGCACCGAGGTCTGGCGGCAACTCCCCTCGCTGCTCGTCAATATGGTCGATCCGCCCCCCCCGGCGGCTGACGACATTGAAGCTCGCCAGTTATGGAAGAACGCTGGTTGGCGTTTTTGGCCGCAACGCTTCGGGATGTATGGCGTCAGTCTGGCGATTCTGGCCGGGGCGTGGGGATGGGGCAGCCTGGCACTTCGCTTGATGCGGGTGCCACTGCCGGCGTGGTCACTGGAACGAATCTTCTTCGCCGGGGCCTGCGGTTTGGCCGTTGTCTCGCTGCTGACTTTGGGTTGCGGTTTGGCTGGATTGCTGTCCCAAGGTCTTCTGGCAAGTTGTCTCACGTTGGGACCGATTCTGGAACTCGCCCTGAGTCTCTCGGTCAAACGCTCTCCTATTGCGTCCTCAGTTGATTCACGATCCCTCAGCACGCGTCTGAAACAACTCTGGCCGCTGTGGTTGCTGGTGCCGTTTCTGATGGTTTATGTGGGAGGGGCATTCCTGCCCGAGACTGACTTTGACGTCAAGGAATACCACTTTGGCGGCCCCAAGGAATGGTATCTGGCTGGAAGAATCTCGTTCCTGCCGCACAACGTTTACACCAGCTTTCCGTTTCTGACCGAGATGCTTACGCTGCTCGGGATGGTGTTGTACGGAGACTGGTACTGGGGAGCCATCGCAGGGAAGGGCGTGTTGATGTCCTTCGCTCCGTTGACGGCACTGGGGCTGTTCATAGCCGGTCGGAAATGGTTCTCGCCACGGGCCGGCATCTGGGCGGCTCTCATTCATCTGAGCACGCCATGGATCTATCGGATCTCAATTATCGCCTATGCGGAAGGGGGACTAACTTGCTACCTGTTTGCGACTCTGCTGGCAGTGCTGTTCTACATTGAGACTCTCTCAAGTCAGTTTAGTCTTTCAGGCATGGGTGCCACTGGCTCTGCCAGTGCCGGAAGTCCATCCGCTGGCACGCCAAGCACTGGCACAGCCAGTGGCACCCTGATTCATGATCAAGATCAAGCTCGAGCAACTGCTGAACTACCCTGGGCTATTTTGGCTGGATTTCTCGGTGGCAGCGCCATGGCCTGTAAGTATCCCGGGGCCGTATCCGTCGTGATTCCGCTCGGACTGGCCTTGCTACTGAGTACTTACCGTTCACATCGGCACGGGCCGTGGCGTCTCGTCATCCAGACTGGGCTCGTCTTTTCGCTGGGTGTCGCGCTCGCCATCGGTCCCTGGTTGCTGAAGAATCTCGTGGAGACGGGGAATCCCGTTTACCCCCTGTTGTACGGAGTATTCGGGGGCACCGATTGGAGCCCGGAACTCAATGCCAAATGGAAGCACGGGCACAGTCCCGACCATCACCAGTTGGGTGATCTGGCCGTCAAGCTGATGGATGTCACGTTGAAAAGCGACTGGCTGAGCCCGCTGTTGTTTGGGCTGGCTCCTTTAGCGCTGCTGACCTCGCGCCGCCGGCTGGTCAGTGAATTATGGTTGTATGTGGCCTTCTTGTTTGCGACGTGGTGGCTGTTGACTCATCGGATTGACCGCTTCTGGGTCCCGCTGATCCCGGTCGTCGCGTTGCTGGCGGGAGTTGGCGCCACATGGACCAATCAACGGGTCTGGCGGATCTTTGTTACCGGTTTCGCGATCTGCGCGGCGACTTTCAATTTTGCGTTCATGACGACCTCACTTTGCGGGTACAATGCCTACTTACTCGACTTGCCACGGGCCGCCGAGCAAACCGCTCGGATCACAGCCCCCGAAGTCCTGACTCTGAATTCGACCCTGCCCGCTGGATCCAAAGTCTTGTGTGTGGGCGAAGCGGAACTGTTTGATGCCCGCTTCCCCTATGTTTACAACACCGTATTTGACGTTTCGATCTTCGAGCAATGGTTCGGAGTCACCGACAGTTCCGGGGGATCTGCCAATCGTCCGCTGAAACCCGCAGCCGAGATTCGCCAACTCCTGAAAGAGCAGGGTATCACTCACGTCTTCGTGAACTGGCAGGAGATCCTGCGTTACCGGTTGACGTACGGCTACACCGACTTCGTCACTCCGCGGCGATTTCAGCAGTTGCAGGCCGCCGGCATCCTGGATGCCGAATGGCAGATGCCGGGGGGGCAGTTGTTCGACACGATGGATGTCCGCAGCCAGCAGGAAGTCCGCAACTGGGGGCCAGAACTGATTCGCGAAGAGACCGGACAGCGGATATTCAGAACCTACGAAATCTTTCCCGTTTTGCCCTGATGTCAGCGTGAGGTCCTCCATGTTGCCCCGTATTCTCGAACCCGAGGTCATGGATTCCGTCTCCGAGGCTGTCGACTATGACTCGATGGACCATTCGGAGGTGAACCGCCGGTTCGTCGATCAGTTGTTGGAGCACCGTTTGCCGGCCGAAGGTTCCAACGACCGGCCGATCCGCGTGCTGGATGTCGGTACTGGAACGGCGTTGATTCCGCTGGAATTGTGCCGTCGCGACGTCCCCACACAAATCACGGCGATCGATCTGGCGGCCTACATGTTGCAGGTCGGGCAACGAAATGTGATCCGGGAAGGTCTGCAATCACGGATCAAGCTGGAGCATCTGGATGCGAAGGACCTGCCGTATTCCAGCGGCTCGTTTGACTGGGTGATCTCCAACAGTATCGTGCACCATATCCCCGATCCGCTGCCATGTTTGCGGGAAATGATCCGCGTACTGGCTCCGGAAGGTTTGCTGTTCGTTCGCGATCTCTTGCGGCCGCCGGATCTGGCGACTCTGAAGCATTTCGTTCAAACCTACGCGGCAGAAGCCAATGCACATCAACAGCAGATGTTTGACGATTCGTTACATGCGGCCCTGACGTTGGAAGAGGTTCGAACGATGCTTGGTGCGTTGAATTTGCCACTCGAGTGGGTCACCCAAACAACGGATCGGCATTGGACGATATGTGCCCGCATCACGAAGTGACGGCACTACCAGCTCGAAGCGCCAGCGAGTTGATTTACCGTGGGTTTTTGAGGG
>JAQGHS010000452.1 GCA_028291605.1 Planctomycetaceae bacterium
GGGGGCTTACCCCCCCGCCACTCTGTAGCCTGACTCTCCGAGTCGGGTGCTCTCCGAGGAGTACCCGACTCGGAGAGTCAGGCTACAGGTTCGGCTGACGCCTCACCGATTGACGCGTCCCGACCCACTGCCGTTCATCAACGCGGTAATCTCTTCCCGTGACGCATAATTAAAATCACCTTTAATGCTGTGCTTCAGGCAACTCGCCGCGACAGCGTAACGCAAGGCCACGGCAGGATCGCTGAGGGCCGGCGTCGTCAGTGCGAAGATCAACCCGCCGGAGAACGAATCGCCGCCGCCGACGCGGTCGATGATGTTGTGAATCTCGTACGGTTCGTACTTGCCGTCCGGGCCGGTCGGGGCCGCGTGGATCTTTTTCGTCTGGGCGTCGTAGAGCAACGCGCCCCAGTTGTTGTGGCTGGCAGAGATACTCTCACGCAGGGTGATGGCGACCTTCGACACATTCGGAAAATCGGCCACGATCCGCCGGGCGACTTCCTCGTAAGCCCCAATGTTGAGCTCACCATGTTCAACATCCGTCCCCACCGCCTGAATGCCCAGGGCCAGGTCCGCATCTTCTTCGTTCGCAATCACCAGATCGATGAAGGGCATCATGCCACGCATCGTTTCTCGAGCCAGTGCGGTCGCCGATTTCCCCGGCTGCCACTTCCACAGCTTCTTGCGGAAATTGAGATCGCACGACACCGGAATGCCACGCCGCTGGGCCTCTTGCACTGACGCTAAAGCAGCTCCTGCCGAGATGACACTCAGGGCCGGCGTGATGCCCGTAATATGGAACCAGTTGGCATCGGCGAAGATTTTATCCCAGTTGTAAGTCGACGCCTGGGCGAGCGAAATCGAACTGTAATCGCGGTCGTACGTGACAGTGCCGCCGCGTTGATTGGCACCGGTCTCGACGAAATACACGCCGAAACGTCCGTCTTTGCTGCGTTGAATCAGATCCGAGCCGACGTTCAGCTTGCGCAGTTCCTGTTCAAAGCTGTCGGTCAGCGGGTTGTCGGGCAGGGCCGTGACGAACGCCGCCTGGCCCCCTTGAAAGGCGACCGAAACGGCAACGTTGACTTCACCCCCGCCGAACGTGACTTCGAGCGTCCCGGGCAGGACCTGCCGCAACCGCATGTACTCGGGCGGACACATTCGCAACATGACTTCGCCAAACGTCACGACTCGCATAGTGGTCTTTCTAGGTGATTCAAAATCCCTGCCCCGACGGCAGCGGTCGACAGTGTCGTCACACACAACGCGGTCTCGCCCGAAGATAGCGAAAACCGACGACGATCGCCAATCTGCGACAGAGAACAACCATGAATTCCGGCAGTTCCCAGACCTACCGCCCGTGCGGCGATTGTGCGACCATGTTTTTTCACCCGAACGCAAAGTGGGAGATTGCTAACAGGGCCTTCCGCGTTTTCATAAGTCCCATTGGTTTGGCAGCCGCTTCTGCAGAGTAATTTGCAACATCATGCACGATGATCCTCTGCGGGCGCTCCCCGCGGTTTCAGAAATCCTGGCGGTGGCCACGGTGGCCCGGTTCTTGGAAACATCCGGACGCAGCACCGTCGTTGACGCCGTTCGCGATTCCCTGCAGGCGATGCGAACGCAGATCATCGAAGGTTTAATGGATGCAGATCGCCGGCACTTGATTGACCGTATTGCAGCCGACACCGCCCAGCGACTTCAAGCCATGGGATTGCAGCGACTCTCGCCGGTCATCAACGCCACCGGCATCATTCTGCACACCAGTCTCGGACGAGCTCCCCTGGCCCCGGCAGCCATCACTGCCGTCACGGAATCTGCAGCCTATTGCAATCTCGAGGTCGACCTGCCGTCTGGAGATCGCCGGCCTCGAGGCTATCAAATGGCCGCGGACTGGCACCGCCTGACCGGAGCTGAAGCGGCCCTGGTTGTCAACAACAATGCGGCTGCCACGCTGTTGACCTTACAGGCGCTGTGCCGGGGACGCGAAGTGATCATCTCTCGCGGCCAGTTGATTGAGATTGGGGGCTCGTTCCGATTGCCTGAGATCTTCTCGCTCAGCGGCAGTACGTTGCGCGAAGTGGGGACCACGAACCGGACCCATCTGGCCGACTATGCGACCGCCATCGGTCCGCAGACGGCGGCCATCCTACGCGTTCATCCTTCCAATTACCGCATTGTCGGATTTACGGAGACTCCGGAAATCGACTCACTCGCCCAATTGGGTCATGCACATGGATTGCTGGTCATCGATGATATCGGCAGTGGCTGCCTGGTCGATTTGACACGCTACGGACTGCCGGCCGAACCCACGTTCGGAGCCAGCTTACAGGCGGGGGCCGACATTGTTCTCGGCAGCGGAGACAAGCTGCTGGGGGGACCGCAATGTGGCATCATTCTCGGAAAGCAGCCGCTCGTCCAACAAATCCAGAATCATCCGCTGGCCCGCGCGGTGCGCATCGACAAACTCACATTGGCAGCCCTCTCGGCAACCCTGGATCTCTATTCGCGCGGGGTGGCAGAACAGAACGTCCCCGTCTTACAAATGTTGTCCGTATCCATCGAAACACTGCAACAACGGGCCCAGGCGATCGTCTCCGCATTGAGTTCCAGCCCGCTTGATTGCGAAGTTTCGATTGGGGTGTCTGAAGTCGGGGGAGGTTCGCTGCCCGCAGTGGAATTACCAACAGCGGTTGTCCGCATCAAGCATGGCTCCATCTCGACGGAAGTTCTCACAGCACGATTGAGAACCGGTGAGCCCCATGTCTTTGGGCGGATCAATGCCGATGCCGTGTTGCTCGATTTGCGGAGTGTTCCGGCAGCCGATGATGTTCGATTGATCGAAGCATTACGTCGAATTTGAATTCGTGGGCGGCCGGATTTTACGTCAGCGTACGAGAATCCCGCCCGGCGACGATCCATTCGGTGACCTCTGCCAGATCGGGTGCGGACCCGCCTCGCAGCAGCCGTTGGCCGACGGTCGTGTTGACGAAGGTCTGCACTTGCTGCAGTAACTGGCGCGGGTCGCAGCCGCATAGTTGCTCAGCGGTCAACACCTGACACGCCACGAGAAACTGGGCGTCGTGCCCCCGCAGATTGGGGACTCGGCAGACCAGTGTGGCCTGCGCCTGCCACTCGCGAATGACGGCCTGCGCGGCCGGGTTTCCGAGCTTGGCCGCAGCCTGTTGAGCGTCCACTTGCAACAGATCGCCCACCGTTTTGACGCCGATGGTGGCGAGTCTGTCGGCGGTCTTCGGACCAATCGAGGGCGCGTCCACGACAGGATTATTGAGCTCCAGATAGAAGCGTCGCGACTCAAGCTTCGCAGCTGGCCGTCGCTCCGTAGGCGATGGCGAGAAAGTCGGCTCGACGGCCGCTTGTCGAATGGGTGGTGGACTCGAGCGGGCCGGAGCAGGGGCCGGAATCGGCGCGGGAGCATGGGGCGACTGGATCCCGGAAAACATCCGGAAATCGAAACCGTCAGTCTGGCCGGACTGCTTGACACGTTCGATGTTTTCCGAGGCTGCCAATTCGTCCGCCGACGGTTCTGGCAGGCGTACGTGAGGCGCAGGGACAACTGACTTCGCGGCCGGTTGAGCCTGATAGGTTTTGGATTCCTGGGATTGCCGGTTGACAGCCTGCATTTGCGGGACGACAACCGGTTGTGGCATCCGAGCGGGAGGCTCGCTGGCCGGGACTGCGGGTGCAGTTTTTACGGCCATCGGTTGAGGGACGATGTCAGCCGCGGCCTGCACGGAGTCAGCTCCAGTAGCAACTCGCTCGCGCTGGGGAACGCGAGGCATCGCCGGCAACGGACCAAACATATCGGCCGGGGCCTCCGGTGTGGCTAGCGAAGAGCTCAAGCTGTTGACCATGCTCACGGGCAGTGTGGGCGGCTTGATGGTCGGCTCAATGTCCGCTGGTCGTTGAAGCTGTTTCTGCAGCCGACGCTCTTGTTTGTCGAGATCGCTTTTCGACGGAGGCGCCGGCCCAGCAATCGTCGGACGTGTCTCCGCGGCCAGTTTGAGGGCTGACGGCTGCATCTCAGGCATGGTCGACGGCAACGGTTGCCCACCGACTCCACCGTCACTTGAAAAACTTGGATTTCCTGGACCGCCCAAGGGTGGAGCGGACTGTCCGAGGTAAGCGCGAACTGCCGATTCCTTGACGTAGTCGACCGGGGCCGCGGCGGCCAGAGGAACCATCAGACAGGTCTCGAGCGGCACGGCAGCGCCGCGTGGTGCATCGACCCAATGCGGGGCGGAGACCACCGTCCTTTGATACGTTGCGGGACTGACCGCTTTTGTTGTTTCGCCGCGCGATGGCGTGCCCGTTCCATACTGCGTGCCGGTGGCCTTGGCCGGCTGTGCGTCGAGTTGCCGGACGGGGACTTTCAAAACTTCCTGGGCATACAACTTTCGCACGAGACGCTCGTCCTCAGGCAGGGCATCGATCACCTTCCCCTTTTCCTGAACTTCCAGGTAGATGGCTTCGACAATCGCCCGGTCGTGGATGTCGGTCAACTTCCTGGTCACATAGTTGATGGGCACCTTCAACGTGGCCAGAAAGACGTGCAGGCTGACTGCCACATCGGGAGGACTCGATCCCGATTCTTCAAAGGCACGCTCCAACACCCGCGCAAAACCAATCACCGCCATCCCAATCAAACGAGCCAGGCGGTCCTTCATTTCCTGGTCGAGACCGCTGGGCGGATTCTTGATGCCGCGGCTCAGATCGTAATGGTCCACGCAGACGTCATAACTTTGATGAGCCGCGATGGCCCCCTGCCGAATCGCCTCTTCCAGCCAGTCGGTGCGGTCCGTCATTTCCCATTCGGGATAGCCGGTCAAGTCGTGCTCCAGGATCGCCTGGAGCTCATCATAGGATTTGAAAATGCTCCACTCGGCAGGACGATGAACCTTCCCCTCTTCCTCCGTTTGACCGGTGTGGAAGGGTTGAAACGGATCGGTGAAATAGTGGCTCAGCACACCCGCATTGTAGATGGCCTCGGGCCAGTCTCCCTGGCTCAACGAGGCCACGGTTTTCTGATACCAGTGGCGGGCAGACACAGTAGCGCCGCCCCAGAAGCCGTCTTCCACATGCAGCACGTGGTTCTTGAAGTCTTTGAATTCGTTGTCGGGAGCCTTGGAACCAGTCAGATACTGTTCACAATTGGCGAGAAAGAGATTCGCCCATAGGTCCGACTGAGGCCCCCGGACGAACCGCAACGCGTCCAGCGCCAGTTTATGGTGCGTGCTGGTGCAGCGGCTCGAAAAAATCAATCTCCACAACAACGACATAATCGCGACTCCATTCGCGGCGCCCACCAGACCGGAATTCCATCCCGGAACCCATTCCGCGGGGAGTGTATCCGCGACCCGGCCTGCGAGGGAATATCAGGTTGTAACCTCTTTTATGCAAATTGGTTACGGCCGATTAAAATGCCCCGCAATCGGACCTTCACAGGGTTTCCGCGGCCCAATGGGGTGGCGGATTGACGTCGACGAGGATTCGACAAAACGGGACGGATTAAAGATTGTTCATAGTGTCAGCAATGTCATCATTAGCTAGATTGGGTAAGATGCAGCGCGTCGTGGCAGCTCAGTTTTGGTAGCAGATGTCATAGCGGTCCCATCAGCCGGATGATGAATCCCACGGAGTTTCATGATGTCCCAAAATCCTGCGAAGTGGTTAACGAGGAGCTCCCTAGTTCTGCTGGTAGCGGTTTGCCTGTTGGCGGGATGCGGACCGAATCCTGCGGGACAGGGCAAACCGGCGCAACCAGCCGGAGGTGTTGCCGAAGCGGGAGAGGCACCGGATGGGCAGGCCGCACCCGCAGGCGACCGGCCCGCGGCCAAGACGCCCCTCGCCCGCGGTTTATCGGGGCTCCTGGACAGCAATCCTGCTCTTGATGATGACACGAAGCAGCCCTTGCGGAACCAACTCCAGCAAGCGGACGACATCCTCTCCAAAGCCAAGGATCAAAATCGAGCCGCGTTGCGACAAGTCAATCGTCAACAGCGAGTGCGCCGCAGCGAGTCGCCGAACATCGTTATGATCGTCGCTGACGATCTGGGACTTGCCGAATTGAATTGCTACGGTGAATCGGAAATCAAAACTCCGAACATCGATCTGCTAGCCAAACAAGGGACCCGGTTCACCCAGTTCTATGCGGGCAGCCCCTATCCGATTGCGGCCCATTGGTGCCTGGCAACGGGACGGCGCCCCGATGAAGCCGCCACCTGGTCCAAAGCCGTTCCCGTACTCAAGTCCGAAGACGTCACGATTGCCGAAACAATGTGGCAGGCCGGTTACACCACAGCCATGTTCGGAGATTGGGGAGTCCTCGGCGCGCAGGGCGCAGCGACACCCGCAGAACAGGGGTTTGATGAATGGCTCGGCGCCTTCGGTCCCATCGACAAAGTCCAACCGTTTCCCGCCAGTGTGTTACACAATGGCAAGTCACTCAAACTGACCAAGAACGCGGCCGGGGCGAAGGGGCAACTGGCTCAAGACTTTTACGTTTCCGAAGCGGCCGATTTTCTGGGGCGGCACTATCGCCAGCGCCCCATGTTCGTGCAGGTTTATCTATCAACCGCGGTGACTCCCCAAGCTCCCGACCGCGCGGCGGCCATCGCGAAGCTGGATCAAGACGTGGGCAAATTGCTGAAGAAACTCGAGGAACTCAAGCAGTTGTCGAGCACGATCCTGATCGTCACGAGCGCCACCGCGGGGCCGACTGAAACCCCAGCGAAGGGTTCCGAGGCAGATTCAGGCGCACTGCGCGGCGGCCCGGGTGATCTCTACGAAGGAGGCCTGCGAGTCCCGCTGATCATCAGCGGCACCCGACGCATTCCGGCCGGGCAGACTGCCGTCGTCTCGGCGGCGTGGGACCTCGCCCCCACCGTGTACGATCTGGTTGCCGCGCAACAGCGACCGGTGCGCAAGTCCGGCCAGTCATTGCGTCAGTTCGTGCATGCCACCGCCAAACTGCCGACGCGGTTCCTCTATTGGGAAGCCGACCATGGCAAACTGGAAGTCGCGGCACGCTGGCAAAATTGGAAAGTCGTGCGAACCGGGGATCAGAAAACGTTTGAACTTTATGATCTCGCCACCGATCCCAGCGAAAAACAGGATGTCGCCGCACAGCATCCCGAGGTCATCGCCGAGATCCAGAAGCGCATGACGCCGTCGACAGAACAAGCCAAACGTTGACAGCGAATTAGAACAGGCAGCGAATGAATGCGGCTGCGCCAGAATGACCCAGAATTGTCTAATTCGCTGTCTCCTTTAATTCGCTGCCAATACAATCTGCTTGGCGTTCCCACTGAGACCAGTTCCTACCGCTTCACGACTTCGTAGATCATGACCGACTCCACCGCCCCCCGTAATTCGGCCTGGCAATCGCTGGTTCGAGCGTTGGGGCCGTTCCTGGCGCTGGCGATCGTGATTGCCTTTTTTGGTCTGGCCGATCGCGGTTTCAACGGGGCCGACGCTCGATTCCTCTCGCTGCACAACGCCCGTACGGTCTGCACCCAGACGGCCGTCGTCGGTGTCGCGGCACTGGGGATGACGGTCATCATCATCGCGGGTGGGATCGACCTGTCGATCGGCACGGCGATCGCCTTATCGGCAACCGTCCTGGCCTGGCTGCTGACTCACGGTTACCCCGCGCATGTCGCCGTTGCCGGTTGCCTGTTGACCGGCTGCGTGGCCGGAGCGTTGAACGGTTGGTTGATTAGCGCGTTGCGCGTCGTCCCGTTCATCGTCACCCTGGGGACTATGACGCTGTTCGTCGGTCTCGCCAAGATGCTGGCCAACGACACCACGATTCGCCCCAAACCGGGGATCGTCCCGACCTGGCTGAGCAACTTACTCACGACCTCCGGCAATGCCCTCTACCTGGGGGTACCGCTGGGACTGGTATTGGTGCTGGTCTTCGCCTTGATCCTGGCCATCATCCTGCAATTTACGGTCTTCGGCCGACACGTCTATGCCCTGGGCTCGAACGAAGCGACCGCCCGGCTGTGCGGAATTAACGTGTTTGCGAATCGCATGGCGGTCTACACGCTCGCGGGGCTATTTGCCGGGATGGCAGGCGTCTACCAATTCGCCCGGCTGAGTGTCGGTGAGCCCACCGCGGGAGCCGGACTGGAATTGAAGATCATCGCGGCCGTCGTCATCGGAGGCGGCAGCCTGAGTGGCGGTCGAGGCACCGTATCGGGAACCCTCGCGGGCGCCATCATGATCAACGTCATCAACAGCGGCTGCACGCAACTAGGACTGGGCAATTCGCTGTGGGACATCATGCTCGGGGTCACGATCATCGCCGCCGTCACGTTTGATCAATGGCGGCAGTCGTAAGACCGAACCTTTCGCGGGCGAAAGTGGTCTGACTGACAACGGTAGCCGCATTCGCCAGAATGCGGGAGCGTGTCAGACAAACGCCCGCATTCTGGCGAATGCGGCTACAAACACTGAGGGGC
>JAQGHS010000468.1 GCA_028291605.1 Planctomycetaceae bacterium
AATATCTTCCCACAGCACCTGGATTTCTCGGGACCGATACATGAAGTAGGCCGACAGGATCCCCGCGAAGATGAGGGACGCCGCGGCGATTCCCAGCAATCGCCCGTGAGTCCGCAGCCGCTTGAACAACCATCCCAGCTTGCCAAGTTTTCTCGCCCGAGTCGGCAGCCCCATGGTCACGCGCGACAGGTCGTCGGCGAACTCCAATGCGGTCTGATAGCGAGCATGAGGTTCCTTCTCCAGGGACTTCAGAATGACCGCTTCCAGGTCGGGGCTGATGTCGACAAAGTTGCTCGGCGGGGTGGGTTGCTCCCGAACTACGCGGACCAGCAACTCCGTAATCGTGGGCGCTTCGAAGAGACGACGCCCGGTGGCCAGGATATACAACGTGCACCCCAGTGCATACACGTCGCTACGAGCATCCACCGGACCGCGCCGCGGGTCGGCTTGCTCGGGAGCCATGAAGGCAGGAGTCCCCTGGATCCCCTCATCGAGATTGGGGGCATCCAGCTTGGGAGTCGAATCACTTTCGACGACGATGTAAGTCGCCTCGACCGCCGATCCAGAATCTGTCGCTGCAGCGGTCGTCGGCCCCGCCTGAGCAGCGCTCTCTACCGGAACCGGTTTCTTCGCAAAACTGGCACTCGCATTGAGATCCTTCGAGATCCCAAAATCGAGCAACTGCGGCTCACCCTCCAGATCAATGATGATATTGGCAGGCTTCACATCGCGATGCACAATCCCGCGCCGGTGAGCATGATCCAGCGCCAGGGCCAGCTTTCGCCCCAGTTCGATGAGTTCCGCTTCCCCCAGTTGGCCGAGCCGCGCAGCCCGGGACTCGAGCGTCTCCCCTTCCACAAACTCCATGGCGATGTAGGGAGTCGTCTCGACAATCCCCGCATCGAACACCTGCACGATATTCGGATGCTTGCCGAGCTTGGCCACCGCCTGGCCTTCCCGAATGAACCGTTCCGCAGCACTCGGGTCCTTAAACTTGAGGCCAATCGTCTTCAGCGCGCACTCCCGCTGCAGGCTGCGATGGACGGCCAGAAACACAACCCCCATCGCACCCCGACCCAGCTCGCGGGAAATATCATACGGACCAAAGTGATGACTCATGCGGGTGAGTGTACTCGCCGGCGCGGCGGGATCAACAGACAGACAGGAATGCCCTGGTCAAAGAGCAGGTCTTCTAATTCATCATACCAAGCATGAATGACGGCTTGCGACGCGACAATCAGATCAACAATACACAGAATATCTGCCCTGTGCTCTCTGTGTCTCCGTGGTGAATATCCTGATTCATTGCACCGCGGAGACACCGACCACACAGCGAAGAGAACACAGAGCAGAGACAAGCCACCTGCGACTTTGTCACGGCTGGCAATCAAGCGGATCAACCGCGGTGATTCGACATAACAACGATCGAAAACGGCATTTGAAGACACACTCTACGGATCACCGCAGGCGTCAGCCGATCGGCATTCCCAGTTCGCAATTCAATCACGCATGGTGTTCTTAATCTCATAAGGGGTTTCCCGTAGGTGTGTCCCGTAATTGGTTCGAATTGTCTTACGCCCCTCATCCAACCCGCTGCACAACCAGACAAGTATACTAATGCGTCACGCAACTTAGTGACTCGTCGAAAACGTCGGTCACCATCACGTCAGGCCTTCACTGCAGCGTCACTGTGACGAGACGTCACTGCAGGGCTTCGACAGGACGTCGAATCTGAAGTTGGTATATTGTCTCAATTTTTTTCAGCGATTTTTAAAAAAGCAAAAACTTTTCCCGAACTCCATACCGCCTTCATGGATACGTACTGTCTTGTGCGCAGAGGCGCAAAAGCACTTATCATCAGATTATTAACACTTGATGAAGATTCGCCTTGATTAACGAAACACGGCGTGGTAATAGTGAACACCGCTGTCACCAGCAATACGACAGCCAAGCACAAGGCGCGGCTTTTCGTCTTCTGTTAATTGTTAGCAACACTTTAGAAATGCCGTACCTCACGAGTTCCATTTGGGCGCACACCTGAGCTGGGTAGATTCCAGATCTCAAGGAGGGGGGGCAACGCGATGGCGAGCATCGTCATAAATGGCCCCCCGGCCCCCGGATTGCGGTTTCCGCTGACGTTGAAACGCGAATTTGTGATTGGTCGATCCGTCTTCTGCGACATCGTTCTCAACAAGCGTTCGATCTCCAGAGAACACGCTCGAATCCTGGAACAAGAGGGCTCGTATTACCTTGAGGATTTAGGAAGTGCGAATGGCACGTCGGTCAATGGGCGCCGCGTTCGAGATCGAGTGCAGTTGAACGATTGCGACCGCATCAACATGTATGACGTCCCGATGACGTTCTGCCTGTTTGACGATTCCAAGCCACCGTCCAGCGGAACAATTCCGACATTTGGCGACGTGCATCACGACGACGGCTCCCACCAGAAACTGCAAACCAGGCTCGAGGATCTGCTGGACATCATTCGGCGTTTGGGCAGCAGCCTGAATGTCGAAATCATTCTCCCCAAGGTTTTGGAGATTCTGTTCCATACCTTTCCCGGGGCCATGAGTGGCGAGATTATCCTGGTCGGGAACGACGGTCGCATGTCTCCCCACGCCACGAAGCATGGCCGTGACGGCATGGTGGCGGCAGACGTTACGTCCGTCCCACCGGATCGCCGCATGACGCAACAAGTCATGGAAACCAGTTGTGGCCTCATTGACTCGGTCGGCGACGACAGCGGCGAATCGGCCCTGGAGTCGTCGTTTGCGTCAACCATGTATGTCCCGATGATCGGCACGACGGGCAAGCCGCTGGGGATCATCGTCCTGGAAACCGAAGATCCCGTCAGCCGCTTTGACGAGGATGATCTCAATCTGGTCAGCGGCGTGGCGATGATCGCAGCCCAGGCCGTCTCGTACGCGCGGGCTCACGAGAAAGTCGTGGAGCACGAGCGGACGCGGTACCAGTTTGACATCGCCAGCAAGATTCAACGGCGAATGCTGCCTCGCGAATGCCCGCTGGTTCCCGGCTATCAGTTTGCTCATTATTATCGGGCCGCACAAATGGTCGGTGGTGACGCTTATATCTATCAAGCCCTCAGCGACGGGCGCGTGGCGATCGCGGTCGCCGATGCCTCAGGCAAGGGTCTTCCCGCAGCCTTGCGTATCGCTGAGTTCATCGCGGAACTGCGACACTGCATTTCCACCGCCACGTCACTCAAGTCGGCCATGAGCTACCTGAATCAGTTTGTGTGCCGCACCGACGAGGGGTTCATCACGTTCTGCCTGGCCATCCTGGATCCCAAGCATCACACCCTCAGCATCGCGAACGCCGGGCATCCACCGCCCCGACTCCGCCATGCAGACGCCTCAGTCATTTCCGCGGGCTCAGATCGAGTCAGCTTTCCTCTCGGAGTCGACCCAGACACGCAATTCCACCCCATCACGATTTCGGTCCACATGGGAGATGAATTTGTGATGTTCACCGACGGTGTCTCAGAAGCATTCAACAGCAAGGGCGAGATCTTCGGCACCAATCGACTGGACGACGCCTTACTGGTTGCGGTCGACAAGGCGACAGCGCGAGTCCAGCAACTCGTCGCCAGCGTCGACCACTATTGCCGGGGAGCAAGACAGAGTGATGATCAGTGCATCGTCGCGATGGCCCGGGGTGCAAAACCGCCGACCGACGCCACTTAAAAATGGCCACAGCCTGGCCTTCCCGAATGAACCGTTCCGCAGCACTCGGATCAGTGCTTCGAAGTCAACTATTTCAGCTTGTAGACGCGGAGCGACGCCAGATCAAACTGGGCGCTGCCGGCCGTGCTGCGAAGTTCGGCCACCAGTTCTACTTCCTGGAGATCCTGCCCGATTTCGAATTCGTGCGAGACTGTTTGCCAGTCGGTGGTGCCGATCACGTGGTTCGTGCGCATTCCGCCTCCTAAGCGCACCCCGGCGCCAAAACCTTTGTCCTCGGGAGTCGCGACGACATCCTTGGTCTTCGCCTGTGCGTCCAGGCGATAAGTCCCGCGAGCCAACCGCACCTTCGTGCGAAATGACGCCTGGACCTGATTGCTGGAGCCCGGTGTTAGCGCGAGCACCTTCTTGCCATCACTTTCCAGTGTTTCCAGTTTGGCATCGCCTTGCGGCTTGGGTTCCCAATCTTCGAGCAAGGCCCACCCTTTCGCGTTAAACGCAATCGGTTCGGGAGGGAACTGGGATTTGATGGACTGCAGACGACCGGCCACGCGATTCTTATAGTCCGTCACTCGGGCATCGAACTGACGCGCCCGATCTTCATGAATGGCGGCCAGCACCGGACGAATCCTCGCCTGAGCCGCATCGATCTTAGCGTGAAGTTTCTCGGGAGCGAAGAACGGAATCAGCTCGCGCACGCGCTGGCGATAGCGGAGTTGCACGGCCGGATTCTGCAACACGGCGTTGGCGACAATCGGACCTGGGACGTTAAATACACCGAAGTTGATATCACCGAACATCTGGTCCATGCCGTGCGGCAGGAAGCGAATCTTCTGATCTTCGGCCGGAAAATAAATCCGATAGTTATTGCGATTCTGACAGTACCCATCCCAGTGGCAAAGCATGAGTTCCATCGCCGTGAAATTGATGAAGTCATCGATCGCCACCTTTTCCTCAACACGCTGCCAGCGCAGGTTCTGATCGGCTTCACGGCAGGCGTCAATAACTCCCTTGAGATCACTCCGATCATCGGGCCCATCGCCAAACTCTTTTTCCAGGGCGGCATCGATATCGGCACAAAAGGCCCCGTCATAAAAATTGCCTTTGGCATTCTGATAGTGTCGCTTCACGAACCTCTCGTCCATGCCTTCCTTCAGCACATAAAACCCCAAGTCCCGACCATTCAACCACACCCGGGCATGCGTCGTCCGTGCGGCAGGCAATCCTGCGTCGTGGCATAGTTCGGAAGCGATCAACTCGTTCAGATAGGACTCGTCCTGGACCGAGTTATTCAGATGAAATTTCTCCATGCCATGAAAGCGTTCCCCTTTACCGCGCACGGAGACTGTTAGTGCCGGCCGATCATTAAGATCACGAAAACTCCCCGCCGCCCCCTTCAGCTTCATCTTGACCTTCTTGAAGGTCGTCGTCTCGTTCTCGGTGAATGAGACGTCGACATACCGGCGAAGATCCCGGCGCAATTGGGCCTCCTCCTTCTCCGTCAGGGTAATGCGGATCTCCGGAATCATTCCCTTCTGGAAGAACTCGTCGCTGGGATCAACTTTCTTCTCCTTCTTCTCTTTCTTCCCGTTCACCGGCTCAGTTTCAGTGGACTCGCTTGTCGCTGGCCCAACCGGAATCGGCTCAGGTTTGGTCGGCTCAGGTTTTGCTGGTTCAACTTTTGCCGGCTCGAATTTTGCGACTGCCGTTTTTGCGGGTTCCCTCTTCACACTTTCCGTTTTCGCTGCTTCCGTTTTCGCCGATTGGTTCTTGATCGCCGGCTTCTGAACCAACACCGTTTTCGCGGCCCGATCCTTCACTGGCAGAGTTCTCTCAGGCGCAGAAGCTTGCTCGACCTGCGGCACTGTTACCGGAGGCGCTTGGCCGTCCTTATCGATGTCCGCCACCGCCGCGTCGAGCAGCTTTTGAGTCGGAGACTCAAACGGGGCGGTAGTAACAGTCTTCTCCCGCTCTTTCTTCAACTCATGTTTGACGGCAAGCGGTTCTGAGGTCGAGACGTCGCGCGGCACCACCGGCAGAGCGCTCTCACCCTTAATGGCAACTTTGGGAGCAACGTCGACGGCCGCAGGACTTCCGGAACCGCAACCCAGCAGCACCATGAGAGAGCACAGCAAAACCGAACAAAGTCCTATCGCCACAGGGCGTGACACGGCATGGTATCTCATGGAAATCCTCACTTTACCTTTAACCGAACTCTTCACGCTGGCAATTCTTGATGCGACTTACTATCTAACGGCGAATCGCATCACTATCGCGTTGCGCGAATCGCGGGATCCAAAATTGAATCCTGCATTTTATTGTCGATTGGTCGCTACCGGTTACCAGCCCGTAAGCAGTTTGGATTGTCGAACCGGCCACCTCTACGCGGCGATGCTCTTCCCGACGCCACTTCAAGAGCCGAAGATTCTTTCGATTTTGTGCCCATCCATTTCGACTGAGGTAGAAATGCGCGGCACAAACCATTGACTTGGCGTTATACAACTGGTTTAATCCCATCTGCAGCTTGGTACTCCTCGATGCACACCTTCCAATTTGCGAAGCGTGTTGCCCGCAAGGGCCTGAAACGGTGCGAAAGCACCGCCGATCTCCTCCGAACAAGTGTCGACAGGAGCGGCTGCCATCTCGGCAGAGTGACGTGTTTAGCGCGTTCAAGAAGTGTTGTGGACGACGTTGTCCACATCGGTTGGCCCCGTTGAGGAGGAAAAACATGATCTTTACCCAAGCTCCGCCTGACGACGATCTTTCGGTGCGTGATGAAAGAATGCGCGTACTCGTGCAATTCTGGAACAACGTCCGAATGAGTGAGGACTCAGGTGCAACCACCTGGGAGGTATTAGAGCGACTCGAAATGACGGTAACTGACGCGCTTTCGCAGGTTCCTCCAGCGATAAAACTGGCTGAACGATTGACTGCTGAAGCGTGCTTACTCATGACCGGATTCGATTCGTGCTAATATCTCCCTAAACTTACTAGAACAGGGTCACCCTGATGATCGCGATTGGTAGCACGGCGAAGAGCGTAAGAGAGCGGTTGGGCATTACTCAAAGAGAGGCAGCAGAGCGGCTCGGGATTACACCGGTCCATCTTTGCAATGTTGAAAACAACAAGAGCCCCGCTTCCTCAACTTTGCTGGACAAATACGAAGAGATATGGGGCGTCGATCTTTACGTACTAGCTTGGTGTGAACGTGGGGATGTTGAGAAATTGCCGAAAAGTGTCCGTGATGCGGCCAAGCAGCTAAAGTCTTTTTGGATCGATCGAGTTGCAAAACTCGGGCAGCAAAAGTCACAATAAGCTTCTCCTGATGCTCAACATTCGACAAACAAAACACCTAGCCTCCAATTTGGCAACTACGGTCGAACATTTAGAACTCGTTCTGTCACATGCCAATGACAGTTATCAGGAATTGGAGCTCATAGACCCTGCTCGACCAGATAAGCCGCGTCTGGTTGTGAATGTTAGAAATCCGCTTCGGATTTTGCAGTCACGTCTCTTCCGATGGGTTCTGCTTAAGAAGCTAACGCCATCGGATCAGAGTCATGGTGGGGTCAAGGGGCGAAGTATTAAGTCAAACGCATTGTCCCATTTGAATGCGTCATTTGTATATAAGACGGATATATCGAGCTTTTATCCCAGCATCCACTACTCGAAGGTCTACCGCCTGTTCTTAACAGAATTCGGGTGCAGTCCGGACGTCGCTCGATTATGTACACGTCTTTGCACATACAAGCACCATTTGGCCTTGGGTCTGATTACGAGCCCATTTCTTGCGGATCAGATACTCAAGACAACGGACGCGAGAATTGCAGCTGCCTGCGCGAAGGCGAAGATAACCTACACTCGATATGTGGACGATATCACATTGTCTGGAGCATTCGATTTCCGCCAGAGTGGAATCGAGAATGTGATCGCAGAAATCCTGCAATCTGTCGGTTTTCGGGTGAATCAGGTGAAGAGCGTGTTCGGACGCGTAAAGGAAATGGACATTACGGGAATCCGCATTTGCGGCCCGAGACTCGATGTTGCTCGTGACTACTTAGTTGAAGTCCGACGTCGAATTGCAGACGCGAGCAATCTGGCGACCGGCGAATACTTTCAAGGCCCTTACTTTCTTCGATCACAGATTCTCGGAAGTATACACTTCATTACCTGGGTAAATCCGAACCGAAAAAAAGCTCTATTCCGCAGATTTCGGGCAGTACCGTGGGAGGTAGTGGCGGCCGAAGCCAAAAAGCAAGGATTGGTCGCGAGGAGGAAGACGTTGTCACCAACGAAGCCAACGAAGGACGACTTGGAGAAGCATTGTCAACCACCAATAGACCCAGCCACGAATGGCTTTTAGGGGCTTT